>CAMHEP010000079.1 GCA_946184195.1 uncultured Bacteroidales bacterium
CATATTCTTCATATTATGACTACAAATGTTGTTTGTGAATAATTATACCATCTGGTTGATGGTCCATGTGAAGGCCTTGACACCAATCTCAGGGTTGCGCAGGTCCAGTTTCTGGACAGACTCAAGGAGTTCTGCCACCTTTGAATCCTCAACCACCGTGATAACGGACGAGTTCATCTCAGGCCATGCGTGAGTACCACGGCGGGGTTCACCGCCGTTGGTACCACGTCCTTGCACTTGTTCGAAAAATGTAAAGCCCTTAATACCAAGCACATCCAACATATATTCTACACGTCCCGTATTGGCTTGGTTAAAAACTATCATTACTGCTTGCATATTATTTTTCCTTTTTAACTTTTAGATCCATGAAGATAAATTTCTTGCGTAGTGCCTCCTGTTTGTCGCGGTCGCCATGTCTTGACATCACGCCATAGAGGACAGGCACTATAAAGAGCGTGAGGAAAGTCGAGACGGTCAGACCACCTATGACGACTATTCCAAGCGGTTGCCACATCTCTGCACCCTCACCGGTGGAAACAGCCATAGGTACCATACCCAGAATGGTTGTGAAAGCAGTCATGAGCACAGGACGGAGACGGGAGCGGCCCGATAGTTGGATTGCCTCGTTGAGTTCGTATCCACGTTCACGCATGAGGTTGATATAGTCGACAAGCACAATACCGTTCTTCACTACAATACCCACGAGCAGCACCAGACCGAGAGCTCCGACCATATCGAGTGAACGACCCGCTATCCATAGGGCGATAATCACACCCGAGAGAGCGAAAGGCACAGAGAACATGATAATAGCGGGCATACGGAGCGATTCGAACTGCGATGCCATCACAATATATACCAGCAGGATGATGAGTGCACCCAATAGTAACATATCGCGGAACGTATCCTGTTGGTCCTCGTAGCTTCCACCGAAATGGACACTATAGCCAAGCGGCAACTCCAGTTCGGGCAGCACATTAGCCTCAATCTGCTTAGCCAGTTCACCGAGCGAGGTCTCATAGGGCGTTACCTTGACGGTGACGATACGCTGACGGGACTTACGCTCGATAGTAGGCGGAGCCCAATACTCACCTACCGATGCCACCTCGCTGAGTTTCACCTTCTTGCCCGTAGGAGTAGGTATGGTGAGGTCCAATACATCGGAGATAGAGTTTCGGTCATCTTCCTGCAGGCGTACCAAGATATCGTACTCCGAACCATCATCCTTGAGGTAACCGCACGACATACCGGTCACACGGTTGCGCAGGTAAGTGGAGATGGTTGCCGATGATAATCCAAGACGAGAGGCCTTCTCCTTGTCCACAGTAATCTTGATATCAGGACGGTCATCATCACGTGAGATATTGACATCACGGGCACCCGGCAATGCTTCACACAAATGGCGGCACTGGTCTGCAAGTTTGGAGGTAGTATCGAAGTCATAACCATATATTTCCACATCTACCGAGTTGTTACCCATACCTCCGAAACCGGATGTAGAGCACTGGTACTCAATAATCTCCGGATAGCGCGCCATCTCCTGACGCAGAACCTCTGCAATTTCCCATACGGTCTGGTCACGCTGCCATTTCTTGGGCAGACGAATCGTCATCTGTATCTTATTGTTCATCGTGGAGGAGAACATGGCGGCGATAGTAGCCTCATCGTTCGAACCGGCTGACGTATTGATTAGTTCGATGCACGGAACCAGTTCCACAAAGCGTGTCTCCAGTTTGCGGGCGGTCTTGAGTGTCTCCTCAATACGTGTACCTCGTTGCAACTTAACCGTCACCGTCAGACGCGCATTATCTTGCTCCTGCATGAAGTCGGTACCTATCTTACCCATGAACACAGGCGTCAACGACAGAACGAAGAAGAGGGCCAGTCCGACGAAAGTAATAGCCTTATGCTTGAGACACCATCCTAATGCCTTGGCGTAATACTCGTCCACCTTATCCAACAGATGAACCACTGTCCGGTCGTACCAGGATTTCTTCTGAGCATCATCCTCTACCAGTTCGCCGTCTGCATTGACATGCACTTTCTTGGCCTTGAGCAGCTTGGAGCATAGCATCGGCGTAAGAGAGATAGCCACCAACGTAGACGTACAGCAGACGATAGTGACAATCCATCCCAATTCATGGAACATAATACCTGCCATACCCGACAGCATGGTCATCGGAACGAATACTGCCACCAACACAAGGGTCGTAGCGATAACGCTGACCCACACCTCGTTGGTAGCATAGATAGATGCCTCGTGCGGGTCCTCACCACGTTCCACATGGCGAGTGATATTCTCCAGCACCACGATGGCATCGTCCACCACCATACCGATAGCGATAGTCAGTGAACAGAGCGAGATGATATTGAGCGATGAATCTACCAACCCCAAGTATACAAACGCCACGATAAGGGCGATAGGGATGGTGATAGCGATGATAATGGTGGCACGCCATTTACCGAGGAAGAATAGTACTACCAGCACCACAAACAGAAGGGCATACAATATAGACTCCTCCAGCGAGTTGATAGAGTTCTGGATATTCTCGGACGAGTCGTATATCTTCTCTATCTTGACATCAGAGGGCAACTGGGCTTGTATCTTTTGTAGTTCCTTGCGTATATCACGGCACACCTGAACAGTGTTCGCACCCGTTTGTTTGGATACCACCAGACGTACCGACTCACGACCATTGGTTTTCTCGTCAAGGGTCAGGTCCTTGATGGTATCTTTGATGGTAGCTATATCGCGGATGAAAACCTGCTGACCTTGCGGGGTCATAGCCACCATGAGGTCGCCTATCTCGCTCGACTCGATATACTCGGAGCGTACCTGCATCTGGTATTGTTCCTCCGGCATCTTGATGGTTCCGGACGAGAGGTTGAGGTTGTTGGCTTGTACCACCTGTCCTACCTGCTCAAGGGTCAGCCCGTAGGCATCCAGTTTTTGCTGGTCGATATTGACATAGACATAGCGATCCGGAGCTCCCGATAAGGATATATTACCAATACCGTCTACTTGGTTAAGCTGAGGGATAACCTCATCGTTGAGGATTTTATCCAGTCCCGGATAAGTCTCATCAGCCGTAATGGAGTATTGGCAAACAGGCATAGCAGAGGTCGATAGTTTGAATATCATCGGCGTACCGCAGTTGTCCGGCAGGTTATTCTTCGTCATATCGACGAACGAACGCACATCGTTCACTGCCTCGTCCATGTTACTACCCCACTCCAGCTGCAAGGTCACCATGGAGAGGTTATCCTTGGACTGACTGGTGATATGTTTGAGGTGGTCGACCGACGTCAGGGCATTCTCCATATACTTGGTGACATTGGTCTCCATCTCGCTGGCTGATGCTCCCGGATAGGTGGTCATCACCGTGATATACGGCGGGTCCATCTCGGGGAACTGATCGATAGGCAGCTTGATAAAGCTGTATATACCGATAATAATCACCGCTACGAAGATAAGGGCGGTGGTTACCGGTTTCTCAATCGCTGATTTATAGATACTCATATTTCTTGTTTGTCGAAAGTCAAAAGTCGAAAGTCAAAAGCATAGTTTGCATCGACCTTGACATGCGACTCTTTATAGTTAAACATTATATTTTCTTATCAATGCATAAAGCATCTTTTGGATTTCTACTATCTGCTGGCGCATTTCGTCACATTGTTCCTGAGATAGATATTGTGCATTAAAAGCCACCAGCAATTCCGTTTCCAACTCATATGCAGAGCCTAACGATATGTTCAAAAAGTGCGAAAGCTCTTTGTCAGAAAACCGTCCTGAACCTTCCGCTATATTTGACGGAATAGATGTAGCAGCACGCTGCATCTGAGAGCACAGCCCATACGCCTCATATTGAGGAAAAGATCGTGTGACGGAGTAAATAGCACTTGCCAATGCCATTGACTTCTTCCATACGTCTAAATCCCTAAAGTTGTGTATCATAGCTAATTCTGCTTTCGACTTTTTGCTTTCGACTTTCGACTCTTATTCCACTACATTCACTTTCACTCCGTCAACCAGACGATGCTGTCCTTTCACTACGTACTCAGCACCCTCCACTATCTCGGGAGCACTGATCTCTATATCTTGGTCAAAGCGTTGTCCCAAGGTCACAGCCACACGTTTTGCACGGCCGTTCTCTACAATGAATACATAGCGGTCGTTGGCTCCCACCAGTTTCTCTACGGTTTGATATGGAACAACAATAGTGGTAGCCTTGCCCAGTCCGATAGTGGTGGTCACGTACATTCCCGGACGGAGCAAGTTCTCCTTATTGGGGATGACTATCTTTACTTGGAAAGTATGGCTGGACGGGTCGATCGTCGGATAAACTACCTCAACCGATGCGGGGAAAACCTTGTCAGGATATATCTCCGATTTGAGTGTAAGTTTCATCCCCTCTTTGAAACGGGGGAAATACATCTCCGGCACTGCCACCAGTGCCTTCAGTTTATCCAGTTGCGTCAGCACGAGGATGGGTTGACCGCCGTACAGCTCACCGTCCTCGTAGTTCTTAGCCGATATCACACCCACGAACGGAGCACGTACATAGGTATTCTGTTGCAGGAAATCCAGTTGCTCCTTTGTTTGATTGTATTGTGTGGTGAGTTGATCCATCTGTTGCTGGGTGGCACTACCGGTCTTGAGCAGTTGCTCCACACGGTTTTTCTCCACACCCAGGTTACCCAGAGTCAGCTTGGTGGTTTTGTACTGCGTCTGGTCAATGCGCACCAGGCTATCGCCCTTCTTCACATGGGCACCAACTTCCACATAGATATGCTCTATGCGTCCTGTAAGCGACGGAGCTACATTCTGGGTCAGGTAACCCTGCAGGTTCGTCGAGAGGGATATCTCGCGCTCTATCACACGGGGCTGCAGCACAACCGTGCTCACCTGCTCTACTCGTTCATCTTCTGCGGAACTATCCGCCTTCTTGCCGCAGCCGACTAATACCAGGGCGGCAAACGTAAACATAAAAAATTTCTTCATATCTTTATTTTTTCTCTTATTCATCAATCCTTTCGTCCTTCGTACATTGTACTTTGTCACTTTGTACTTGGTCCCTTGTCACTTATTTCTTATTCAAGAATTTCTGCAGTTCCATCTGCGCGTTCACCAGTTCGAGCATAGCCTGCACATAGGTTGACTGCACGCTAATCATATCGTTCGAGGCGTTAGTCAACTCGAGGTTACTGCTCGTACCGTAGCGGAATTTCTCCGTAGCCGAGCGGAAGACACGTCTGGTCACTGCTATGTTCTCACGCTCGTTCATGTAGGTCTCATAGGCATTCGTCAGGTTGTAGCGCAGTTGACGATACTGGATAGCCAATTGGTCGCCTGTCTCATTGAGGTTGTTCTTTGCCTCCTCCAGCGCGATTTTTTTCTCCACTACGCCTGCAGCACGCTTGCCACTGGACCATAGAGGCATCTTCACGCTGAATTGTACCAGGTTTGGCGGAGTCATACGCATACCGCCATCGCCGTAGTATTTCTGCTTGCTGTAGTTGTATGCCAGACTCACTGTCGGACCATATGCCCAACCTGCCATATGCACGTTGCGTTTGGCAAGTTCCACCTGTTTCTCCAATAGTTGGTAGTTGAGGTTACTCTCTTTATTGAAATCCTCCCCCAGTAAACTCAACACACGCTCAGCGCTCAACATATCCTCCAGTGAATCGGTCAATATAACCTCTGTCTCAGCCGGCACATCAAGTTGCACCTTCAAGGTATTCATTGCCAACTCTATGGTACGGCGCTGACTATTGATATTATTCTTGAGCGCATTACGACGCACTGCTATCTGGTCTGCCGTGGTCTGCTCGGCAGCCCCTGCATTGACGGCGCTCTGCGTCATTTCATGCAACTGTTCGATATTCATGAGACTGGAGTCAAGCAATTGGGTAATACTTTGCAGCGCAAGCACACTCACATAGCTTGACAAGATGCTGTTACGCAGTTCCGTCTCACTCTTCTCAAGGTTAATCTTCTTCATGTCAATAGCCACATTGTTGAGCAATGCCCCGACAACACCTTGACCATTGATACCCACCGCAGCTGTAACGCCAAATTGTCCCACGTTAGGCATCGAAATAGAACTTGTTCTTCCCATGACGCTCAACTCTGCCGAATAACCAAAGTAGTTAGAATAGTTGTACGATGCATCCACACTCGGTAGCATCGCAGCGATGGTCTGCCAGCGTTGTGCGTAGGCTTCTTGTACTGCCAACGAGGCGTTACGCAGCGTTCGGTTTTGACGAACGGCATAGTCCTGCGCCTCCTTGAGCGACAAGCTCAACACCTCCGGTGTCTCCTGATCCTTCATCGGACGTGTGGCATCCATCACATGGTCTGACGCCACTAAGCCAAGCGTCATCATGGACATTGCCATTAATAAAATCTTTCTTTTCATACCTTATAATACTATTATTAATATTCTATTCTTTCTTATTTCTTTTTTTTGCATAACTTCATATCCCGGACACGTTCCTGCACGAGTCTGCTCCCTTGCTCGGAGATAATACCTCTAAGTATAATATCTATCCCATATCGCACATGCTCATCAATTGTCTTATGATATTGCTCTCCTATCGTAGCCATGAGATTCAAGAGCTCATGGTGCATAAACGAGAAGATAGCCGCCGTTTTGTCTACATCCAAATCGTCTCGGAACAACCCTTCCTGTACCCCACGCACCAATATGTCACGTGTAACACGTTTTGTGATTACCCGCACGGACTCAGTATGTTCCTCGAAGAGTTGCG
>CAMHEP010000080.1 GCA_946184195.1 uncultured Bacteroidales bacterium
GTATAGGAGGGCATGATTCAAAAATAGTAATTAAAATTGATAAGTAAATGAAAACTAAAGAGGGTAAAATCGTGGAATGTATTTATCTTTGTTAAGTGGAACAAATGACTAATTAAAAACTAAAAAAACTTGCATTTGAGGTGATAGATTTGGGCTTTATTTTGACAATATATAGAGAGGTACTAAACAATGAAACCGTGACAAGATGTCACACTTTGAATTGGAGACAATTTGTCACCAACTGAAAATTTAAGATATATGTCATACGAATCAATAATACAATTGTTTGAAGGAAAGAAAGTTCGTGTCGTTGGGAACGAACAGGAAGAAAAGTACTATTTCTCAGTTGTAGATGTAGTAGAAGTGTTAACGGATAGTGCGAACCCGACGGATTATCTTAAGAAGCTACGCAAACGAGATCCAGAGTTAGGAACGTTCCTATGGACAAATTGTCCCCGGGTAGCGATGTTAACTTCAGCTGGAAAAAGAGAATAACGCAGGCTGCTGACTTAGAGGGGATTTTCCGTATTATACAATCCATCCTTTCCAAGAGGGCGGAGCCGGTGAAGAAATGGCTCGCGGGAGTGGGTACACTGCCCCTGACCACCGACAATAATGATTGATATACTTTAGATTAAGAAGACCAAATGAAACATCTATTTACATATTTACTGTTTCTCTGCATGCCGATTCTTGTAACGGCTCAGATACTGAATCCTGTGCATTGGACCGGTGAGCAGGTGGGCGATAGCGTTCGCCTCACGGCGGTGATGGATGAGGGATGGCACATGACCTTACTCGCTATCGGCGATGAACCCGTAGAGCAGGATTACGAAGGAATCTATACCATCATGCTCAGTGAGCCGCTCCCGGTACGCTTCGTGGCATGCAACGATGTTAACTGTCTCTCTCCCGAGGTGTGGCAATATGTCCCTGCGTCAGTCGTGACGACAAATTCCACCTCCACTGCCTCAACGGATAAATCCTTGTGGCTCATCTTCTTATTGGGAATCTTGGGCGGATTCATGGCAATCTTTACTCCCTGTGTATGGCCGATTATTCCTATGACGGTGTCGTTCTTCCTCAAGAAAGGTGGAGGAGTCCGGGATGCGGTGCTCTATGGTTTGAGCATCATCATTATCTATGTTGGTTTGGGACTTCTCATCACGGTGCTCTTTGGTGCCTCGGCTCTCAATGCTATCTCCACCAATGCCATTGTCAATCTCTTCTTCTTCGCGATGTTGGTGGTCTTCTCCTTGTCCTTCTTCGGACTCTTTGAGATAACGCTTCCTGCCTCTTGGTCTACAGCCTTGGATAGTAAGGCGCGCTCAACAGGTGGTTTCTTGAGTATCTTGCTTATGGCTTTCACTTTGGTGATAGTCTCCTTTTCGTGCACCGGACCTATTATTGGCACGTTGCTCGTAGAGGCTGCCGGACGTAGTCTCCTTGCTCCGGCTATCGGTATGCTTGGCTTTGCATTAGCGTTGGCTTTACCTTTCTCGTTCTTTGCTCTTTTCCCCGGATGGATGCAGCGTATGCCTAAATCCGGTGACTGGATGCAGTCGTTTAAGGTTACTTTGGCTTATCTCTAACTGGCATTGTCGCTTAAGTTCCTCTCTGTGGCTGATATGGCTTACGGGTGGGGCATACTGCCACGTTGGCTCTTTATCGCTTTATGGATAGTATGTTTCGTTGCCTTGGGTATTTATCTCATTCGCAAGAGTTGGGTAGGGAAGGTACTCGCTTTGGCAGCATGGGCTTTTGCCGCTTATCTCGTTCCCGGAATTTGGGGAGCTCCTGTTAAGGCGATTGCCGCTTTTGCTCCGCCATTACCGGTGGAAGGACGTGAGGTCTTCTATGATTATGAAGAGGGATTGGCGTATGCTCGTCAGGAGAATAAACCCGTCATACTCGATTTCACCGGTTATGGCTGCGTCAACTGCCGTAAGATGGAGGCATATGTACTGTCCAATGAACAGGTGCATCAACGACTAAAGGATTTTGTTGTCATCTCCCTTTATGTAGACGATAAGATTGACAGGGATGGCGACGGAGAGAGCGAAGGAGATGAAAACTCGCGCATCCAACGGGAGAAATACGGTTCCAACGCACAGCCTTTCTTCGTGCGTTTGGATGCAAATGGCTCAACGGTAGCTACGCCGATTGCTTTTACCACGGACCCGAAGGAGTTCCTCGAGTGGCTGGAGGACTAAAAAAGGATACGAATTCAAACTATACGATATGTACTACAAACAATCATCTGACCAATCTTATTCTGCCCCGATGGGGCATCATTCGGTGCGGGACAAGAAAAGCGCTTATGATACTAAGCGCCCCAAGGAACGCGAGATGCTCTTCGGCTTACGGGCTGTCATCGAGGCTATTGATGCCGGTAAGGTTATCGATAAGGTGCTCATCCGGCGTGACATGAACTCCGCTATCGGAAAGGAACTGCTTGCTAAATTGGAAGGAACGACAACTCCTGTTCAACGTGTGCCTGCAGAGCGGTTGAATCAGTTTACTGATAAGAATCACCAGGGTGTTATTGCTTTCCTCTCACCGATAGATTTTTATCGGGTAGAAGATATTGTGCAGAAAGCGTTCGACGAGGGACGAACACCATTGCTTATGGTGCTTGACGGCGTGACCGATATGCGCAATTTCGGAGCGATAGCCCGCACTTGTGCTTGTGTCGGTGCCGATGCACTTGTTATCGGTGCCCGTGGTTCTGTCAGTATCAATGGGGATGCTGTCAAGACCAGTGCCGGAGCTCTACATACTTTGCCCGTATGCAAGGTGGAGAATATGCAGAACTGCTTGCGCTATCTCCGTGAGAGCGGACTCGCTGTCGTGGCTGCTACCGAGCATACCGACCGGCTTTACACTCAGGTGGACATGACCCTTCCTTTGGCTATCGTCATGGGGTCGGAGGAAAAGGGGATCTACGAGGGTAACCTCAATGAATGTACCGACCGGGCTAAACTACCGATGGTTGGCACCATTGAATCACTGAATGTGAGTGTGGCTGCTGGCGTCTTCCTCTATGAGGCTGTGCGCCAAAGAGCAGCAAAAATATAAACCTAATTAATAAATCAGGAAGAATTATGATGGACAAACAGACTCGTCAGTACATTGATCTTTTCATGGCTGACCTTATCAGGAAGAATCCCGGGGAGCATGAGTTCCACCAGGCTGTGCGTGAGGTGGTAGAGAGCGTTGCTCCCTATATCATGCAGTATCCCTATTTACGCGAGCAGAAAGTTTTGGAACGTATTGTTGAACCCGAGCGTGTGATTATGTTTCGTGTGCCGTGGGTAGATGATCGTGGAGAAGTGCAAATCAATCGTGGTTATCGTGTTCAGATGAACTCCGCAATCGGACCCTATAAAGGCGGTATTCGTTTTCACGCCAGTGTCACTCTTTCTATCATGAAGTTCCTCGCTTTCGAGCAGACGTTTAAGAATTCGCTGACCACGTTGCCCATGGGGGGCGCTAAGGGTGGATCGGATTTCTCACCACGTGGTAAGTCCGATGGTGAAGTGATGCGCTTTTGCCAGAGTTTCATGACTGAACTGCAGCGTCATATAGGTGCTGACACCGATGTCCCTGCCGGTGATATCGGCGTAGGCGGACGAGAGATAGGATATATGTTCGGTCAGTACAAGCGTCTTCGCGACGAGTTCACCGGTAAAGGTCAGTTTTGGGGAGGTAGTCTCATGCGTCCCGAGGCTACGGGGTATGGCGCTTGCTATTTTGCAGAGGCTATGTTGGCGACGCGCGGCAAGTCCTTCAAGGGCCAGACCGTATGTATCTCCGGAGCAGGTAATGTGGCACAGTATGCAGCCCAAAAGGCTATGCGCTTAGGCGCTAAGGTCGTGACACTCAGCGATAGCGACGGCTTTATGTACGACCCGGACGGACTGACCGAAGAGAAGTTGAACTACGTCTTCGAACTCAAGAATATCCGTCGTGGACGTATCAGCGAATATGTAAAGCAATATCCCTCTGCTCAATATTTCCCCGGTGAGCGTCCTTGGCGTATTCCTTGCGATATCGCTATGCCGTGCGCTACGCAGAACGAGATTGAGAAAGATGATGCGCAACACCTTGTTGACAACGGTTGCTATTGTGTTACCGAGGGAGCTAATATGCCCTCTACGCCCGAGGCTATCGCTATCTTCCAAAACGCCAAGATTCTCTATAGCCCGGGCAAGGCATCTAATGCCGGTGGTGTCGCTACCAGCGGACTTGAGATGAGTCAAAACTCCATGCGTCTCAAGTGGACGGCAGAGGAGGTCGACGAGCGTTTGCGTCGTATCATGGCTGACATCCATGCCGTTTGTCTCAAGTATGGTACGGAGCAGGACGGATATATCAACTATGTCAAGGGCGCTAATATCGCCGGTTTCATCAAGGTCGCTAACGCTATGGTGGAGCAGGGAGTTGTTTAATCATTAATTAGCTGATAGACAGAAATGCATAATATGGAAACGGATTACACGCAACTCATGGCAGTGCGAGTGAAACGCATCTTGCTGGTTTGCAGTAACTACGATAGTTTCGTGCTCGAAGAGGACGGACGTATTGATGTGCGTATCGCAGAGGAATATGCCGAACTGAACCTGAGTAATCCCCCGTCAATTGTCCGTACGGAGACCAAGGATGACGCACTGAAATTGGTGCAGTCGGGCGAATCGTTCGACCTCGTCATCATGATGGATAATGCTGCCGTGGAATCCGCTTTTGTATTTGCACATAGTTTCAAACAATTGTCACCCACAACACCGGTTGTTCTCTTAACCTCATTCTCTAAGACGGTCTATGAACGTGTACGCCGTTCAGCGGAGCAATTGAATAGTGCGATTAGCGACATTGATTATATCTTCACTTGGAACAATACCACAGACCTTATCATCGCTATCATCAAACTGCTTGAGGATAAACTCAATGCGGACCATGATATCCTGACGGAAGGTGTACGTGCCATTCTCTTGGTGGAAGACTCGGTGCGCTATTATAGCACTTACTTGCCCTTGCTCTATAAATTGGTGCTACAGCAGAATAGTATTGCCATCCGCGATGCACTCAATGAGAAGCAACAGCTGCTTCGCAAACGGTCTCGCCCCAAGGTCCTGATGGCTACATGCTACGATGAAGCGGTGGATATATATCGCCGTTACAACAAGAATATTATCGGTGTTATCTCCGATATCGGATTCGTGCTTCATCGTGGCGATGCACCTGAAACAGAGAAACTGGATGCCGGTGTTAACCTTTGCCGATTAATCCGCGAAGATATACCCACTATGCCGGTACTTATGCAGTCATCGCAGGAATCGATGCGTAGCGTCGCTCAACAGATGGGAGCAGGTTTTGTGGTGAAGACCAGCAAGACCCTCACCCAACAGTTGAGTGATTATATCGGACGAGAGTTTGGGTTCGGGGATTTTGTGGCTATTGACCCCAAGAGTGGGAAAGAGATAGCGCGCGCTAACGATTTGGAAGGCTTTGAGCGTATTATCTCTACCATTCCGCCGAAGGCTTTTCGCCGACTCAGTGATAACAACTACCTAAGTAAATGGCTCTTCGCCCGAGGACTGTTTGCTGTGGGTAAACATGTACAACAACTTAAGATTCAGGACGATTCTGATATTGAGAATATCCGTCAAGCCAATATCGCCCTTATTCATGACTACCGGGTCAATGCAGCACAAGGTGTGGTAGCTAAATATAATCCGGACACTTTCAACGATACTATTTGGTTTTCGCGGGTTGGGTCTGGTTCTCTCGGTGGTAAAGCGCGTGGACTGGCTTTCCTTAACCATATACTGCAGAAGTATCGTCTCTATGATAAGTGGAAAGATGTGCGTGTCTTGGTTCCCCGCACAATGGTTATCACTACCGAGTATTTCGATCGTTTCATTCACGATAACGGCTTGCAATATGTTATCGAGTCAGACCTCAGCGATGAGGAGATTCTGAGCGAATTTGTGGCGTCTACTTTGCCGAGCGACCTCTATGATGCACTACGTCAGTTTGTACGAGTAAGTAATCGTCCCTTGGCTATTCGTTCGTCCAGTAAGTTGGAGGACTCCTACTATCAACCTTTTGCCGGAGTCTATTCTACCTATATGATCCCCTCTACAGAGAATGAGGACCAACAACTGCGCCTGCTGGGTAAAGCGATTAAATCGGTCTATGCTGCCGTCTATTTTGCGGCTGCTCGCGGGTATATCACCTCAACGGCTAATGTCATCTCGGAGGAAAAGATGGCACTCGTCATCCAAGAGGTATGCGGCGAGGAGCAAAACGGTTTTTTCTTCCCGACTCTTTCTGGCGTGGCACGTAGTATCAACTTCTATCCGGTTGGACATGAACGAGCTGAGGATGGTATCGTCAAGGTCGCTTATGGATTGGGTAAGGTGGTCGTAGATGGTGAACCCGTCTTGCGGTTCTCACCTAAGTATCCTAAACATGTGCTGCAAACGTCTACACCCGAACTCACTATGTCTGATACGCAAAAGTCGATGTTGGCACTCAGTATGCAGCCAGACCGATTTAAGACATCCGTGGATGATGCCGTCAATCTCTCACGATTGTCGATAGCCGAGTGTGAGCAGTTTGAGTCGCT
>CAMHEP010000081.1 GCA_946184195.1 uncultured Bacteroidales bacterium
AGCCAATGGTCATTCTGGATCATGATGCTTCTCATTTTTGTAGTGTTCTATTTCTTTATGATTCGTCCTCAGACGAAGAAACAGAAAGAGCTGCAGAAACAGCGCGAAGCCATGAAACGCGGTGACAAAGTGATAACCGCCGGCGGTATATACGGTATCATCAAGGAGGTTCAAGATAACGCTTTCTTAATTGAGGTAAGCAAAGATGTCACCATCAAAGTGGACAAAGGTAGCGTCTATGTTTCGGCTGATGATGCACAACAAGATAACAAAGAAGCAGATAAGAAGTAAACTCCGTTCACTTCTCGAGGGTAAGCGTTTTGCCTGGTTGCACAACCCGAAGATGCAGGATGTGTTGGCATTCCTCTTCTTCACCATGCTGGCAGTAGCCATGTGGTTTACTCACGCACTGCATTCCGTACGTACGGCAACCGTGCAAGTGAAGGTGGTTTACGAGGGTGTCCCCGAACATATCAATTTCGAGCCCGAATTGCCCGACCATCTGAAGATTGAAGTGCGTGACCAAGGTGAGCGTTTGCAGACCTATGTTCGTAATCCATTGGAGTTACATCTGGACTTACGCGCCTTAGTGCACGGACAGGAGGGTGAGGTACGCATCTCAGCGGACGTGATACGGCGCGGACTCAACGACCTGCTGCAAGGTACGAGCAAACTGCTACAGGTCACCCCCGAATATATCCAGTCCAACTACGCACTCCTCAACGAGCGTCCCACCGAGAAAGTGTTGACGCTGCCTGTAAAGGTGAGGGGAGAACCCAAGGACAAGCATCTCAGGCTCTTCCCAGCAGAAGTGAAGGTAACCGTCAAAGTGCCGATGAAGCACTATCACGATGTTACGGATAAGGACGTACAAGCCTTCGTTACCTTCCCTACAGGCGATGTCTCCATGTTAGACGTACAGACTAAATATAACAAGCCCTATATCCTCGGCACCCGAGTCACCCCCGGTGCGCTGGAATTTATTATCGAACAAGAATGAAAAAAATCCAAATGGTTGATTTGCAGACGCAGTATCAGCAGATCAAAGCAGACATAGACCGCGGTATTCAGCAGGTTATTGACAGTGCCGCCTTCATCAAGGGACCACAGGTTGGTGCTTTCCAAGAGCACTTACAGGCCTATACGGGTGCCAAACATGTCATTACTGTCGGCAACGGCACGGATGCACTCCAGATAGCTCTCATGTCACTCGGTCTTAAAGCCGGCGATGAGGTAATCACCCCCACCTTCACCTTCATTGCTACTGCAGAGGTAGTAGCACTACTCGGACTGACCCCCGTGGTGGTGGATGTGGATTGGGAGACGATGAATATAGATGTGGAGGCTGTGAGACGAGCTATCACGCCTCGCACGAAAGCCATCGTGCCGGTGCACCTCTTTGGTCAGTGTGCCAATATGGATGCGATCCTGACTCTTGCTCGTGAGCACCATCTCTATGTAGTGGAAGATGCGTGCCAGGCTATCGGCGCACGTTATACATTCCCTGACGGGCTCACCAAGCAGGCAGGTGTGATGGGCGATATCGGCTGTACCAGTTTCTTCCCCTCGAAGAACCTGGGCTGCTACGGCGACGGTGGTGCTATCTTCACGAACAACGACGATTTGGCTGCTCAGATGCGTGCTATTGCCAACCACGGTTGTTTCGTCCGTTACCATCACGATTTTGTGGGAGTGAACAGCCGGCTGGATAGCATACAAGCTGCCATTCTGGATGCTAAGTTACCCCATCTGGATGAATATATCGCCGCTCGCCAAAAGGCAGCAGCATACTATGACAAGGCCTTTGCCGACGAAGAACATTTGCTGCGTCCCGGACATGAGGCTCACTCCACTCATGTTTACCACCAATATACTCTGCGCCTCATAGGTGTTGATCGCGATAAGGTACGGGAAGCCTTGGCTGCCAAGCAAATACCGGCAATGGTCTATTATCCCGTGCCGCTGCACATGCAGAAGGCTTATCAGGACCCGCGTTACAAACAAGGAGATTTCCCCGTAGCAGAGCGCTTGGCACAATGTGTGCTCTCACTACCGATGCATACATGTCTTGATGAGGAGCAGTTGGAGTATATAACAACCACTCTCAAGGAGATTATCCACTCATAAAAGAACACCCTTATACCTATGACCGGCCTTACTCTACAACAGCAACAGAAGATGCAAGCGAAACTATCGCCTGCACAGATACAAGTCGTGCGTATGCTTGAACTGCCATCGATGGAACTGCAAGCCCGTGTCAACGAGGAGTTGCAGGACAATCCTGCATTGGAAGAGGGGCCCGACCCGGAGGAGTTGCAACAGCAGAATCGTCAAGACGAAGAGGACGGTTTCGCCGAGGAAGACGAGTATGTCAACCCTCTGCAAAACGACGATTTCAACTACGACAACTACGTCAACGACGACGAGACACCCGAATATATGACCCGCCAGAACAACTATTCTGCGGACCGCGAACGAGAGGATATCCCCGTCAGCGGTGGTACCAGTTTCATGGAGTACCTCAAGTCGCAGGTATATCTCACCAAGATGGATAAGCCACAGCGTCATATAGCCAAGTGGGTGTTGGGTAATATCGACGACGACGGCTATTTGCGCCGTTCCATCGAGCAATTGGTAGACGATCTCAGTTTTCAAGAGGGTCTCATTGTCAGCGATGAGGAGATGACCTCCATCGTTAATCAGATTAAACTATTTGACCCACCGGGAGTGGCCAGTGCCAACCTGCAAGAATGTCTCATCGCCCAACTGGAAGCCAAGCCGCATACGCACGCTACCGAGACCGCCATACGCATACTCCGTGTATGCTTTGACCATTTCTCCAATAAACGTTTTGATCGTATCACCGAACGACTCCACATCACGGATGATGAACTCAAAGCGGCAGTGAATGAGATTGTCCATCTCAACCAGAAACCTGCCAATGCCTTCACCGGCAATGTGTACGAAAATCATACCACCACCATCATACCCGATTTCTACGTGGAGAATCGTGACGGCGAGCTCGTGCTCACCCTCAATACCGGTGATATACCGGAGCTCCATGTCAGCCGCGAGTATAAAGATATGCTTGACACCTACACGACGGAGAAGACTCCCGGCAAACAGACCAACGAGACGGTACGTTTCATCCGCGGGAAGATAGACTCTGCCAATTGGTTCATCAATGCTATCCGGCAACGTAACGAGACACTCCAACGTACCATGCAGGCGATCCTTGTCTTCCAGCATGATTTCTTCATCGAGGGAGACGAGACCTATCTCAAGCCGATGATATTGCAAGATATAGCAGACCGCACCGGTTATGACGTGAGTACTATATCTCGTGTCAGCAACAGTAAATATGTGCAGACCGAGTTCGGTATCTATCCGCTTAAATACTTCTTCTCAGAATCTATCCAAAACGCAGAGGGAGAGGAGATATCCACTATTGAGGTCAAAGCTATCCTTAAGGAGATTATCGATAATGAAGACAAAAGAGCTCCTCTCAATGATGATCGCTTAGTAGAGGTACTCACACAACGCGGCTACCCCATAGCGCGCCGTACCATTGCCAAGTACCGTGAACAGATGGGCATACCCGTTGCCCGCTTACGCCGTAGTGTATGAATAAGACGCTCCATATTATTTCCCAGACCCTGAGCATCCTGCTCTACCCGCTGCTGATTCCAACCTACGGGTTGATTCTCTTTGCTTTGGGTGAGCACAGTTCTTCCTTGCCACTTCCTGCCGTCTATTGGTGGATTGCTATAGGAGGGACACTGTTCTTCACGTTACTCATCCCCCTGACGAGTATCTTCGTGCTCATCAAGGCAGGACGCGTGAGCAACCTATATATCGACCATGCCGGCGAACGCACAACTCCCTATCTCTATACAACGGTTAGTTTCGCCTGCTGGACTTATTTTCTCTATCATGTGCTGCATATGCCCGCCTTCCTTATCCATGTAGCAGGAGGAGCAACCGTGGCATTGGCACTCGTTATGCTTGTCAATCGATTTTGGAAGATATCAGCGCATCTCACCGCTTGGGGCGGTTTGATAGGAGGACTATGCTCATACTGTCTCTACTACGGCTACCAGCTTACTCCTATGACCATGACGCTATGTACCGTAGTCACTATACTGCTGATGACAGCACGGCTTTATCTCCAAGCGCACACACCCTTGCAGGTGGTGACAGGATGGCTGCTCGGATTATTATGTACAACCCTCACAACCTTCACACTCTATTATGTTTAAACTGCTTGCCATAACGATTAGTCTGCTCACCTGTGAACCGGGTGAGGCGCTCTACGAACGCTATGGACATACCGCCATACGTATTGTTGACACCGAGCAGCAGATGGATGCCTGCTTTAACTACGGACTCTTCGATTTCAATACCGACCTTTTCTATCTCAAGTTCATGCGCGGGGAAACCTATTATTTCCTTGGTGCGGAAAATACCGCCTCATTCCTCAGCCAATACGCTGTGGAGGGACGTCGGGTCTACGAGCAGGTCTTTGACTTCACCGATGAAGAAGCTGCTCGTGTGGAGCAAGCACTCCTCACCAACTACCAACCCGAGAATAGACAGTATCTATATAATTTCATCTACGACAACTGTGCTACACGCCCCTATCATATCCTGAGTAATGCCCTGAGCGAACCTATACGCTCCCTCTATGCCGGCTGGGACGGTTTCACCTATCGCGACATCCTGAGTCATTACACCGGTCATGGCAGTTGGGCTGATTTCGGCATTAACCTGCTCTTCGGATTCAAGGCTGACCAACGTGTTCACGATACCGAGCGACTCTTTTTACCTGAACAGGTGATGGACTATTTTGCCGGAGCGCGTCGACAAAACGGCCAACTGCTTGTACGAGGCGATGTTGACACGTTCCCTACTCCGCGAGTGAAGTGGTACCAAACATGGTATGCCGGTGTGAGTATCCTGCTTGTTATACTGCTTATACTCAGTATCTACGACCGAATAAGGGAGAAGCGTACACGATGGGTAGATAATGTGCTCTATACCTTTTATATAGTGCTTATCTTGTTGGTCGCTTTCCTCACCTTCTTCTCGCTACATCCTTTGGTAGGGTTCGGATGGAGAATGCTCATTATTCCCGCCATCCATCTGCTTGGACGTGCTCCTTATTACATCCGACTACATAGATAATGAATAAACGTACCATCATATCGCTTTTTTGCCTGTTTAGTCTGACCTTACTCAGTGCCATGCCCCGACTCACCGTAGTGGTGGTGGTGGATGGACTGAGCAGTGAGAGTCTCCATCTCCTACGGCCCTATTGGCAGCAGGGAGGTCTACGAACACTGAGCGAAGAAGCCTATCAGACCCAACTCTTCTTCCCGCACCCAGTCTATGGCGGCAATGAGACGACGGCTACCCTCATGACGGGTCTGTTGCCTCGCGAACACGGCTATGCCATGGACCGCTGCTTTAGACGTATTGACCGACGCGTGTGTCAACTGCTCAGCGATGAGCACTATCATGGTATCGGCTCAGACCAAGCTCTCTCCCCAAGAGCTATTCTGTCGCCCACACTGAGTGATAAGGTGCGACTCCGCGAAGGACGTGACGCCAAGATATATAGTATCGGCATCGAAGCACCTACAGCAATCGTCATGGCAGGACACAGTGCGAACGCCTGCTGCTGGTTGGAGCCGGATATTCCTCACTGGGCGGCATCATCCTTCTATAGCGAGGGATTGCCTTCGGCGGCAGACCAAATGAATATAAGTGGACGCGTGACAGAGTTGGCAGCACGTACATGGACTCCACGCCTGGATATGCTCACCTACAACCGTCCTACCGATCGAGAGCGTAAACATGGTTTCTCGTATACCTCCGCCTCGGTATTACACCGCTCCCCCGCCGCCAACGAACTGGTGGTCGAACTGGCGCTCAACCTGCAGAAGTCACAACAGCTGGGGGTCGATATGGTGCCCGACCTACTCCTTCTCCAGATGACTGCCCTCTCACCGGCGGCAAGCTCTGACCGTATAGCGACAGCTGAGCAGGAAGACCAGTATCTATGGCTCAACCAGCACTTAGGTTATCTCATGGAGCAACTCACCAAACGCCTTGGCAAAGAGAACTACCAGATATTGGTGGTAGGTCGACCTGTTTTAGGACATAGCGCTGAGCAACTGGCAGAAGCAGGACTCACCACACAACGGTTCAACGTGGATCAAGCCGCAGCACTGGCATCCACCTACCTCATGGCTATCTATGGGCACGAACGGTGGATAGACGGAGCATACGGACAATCGATCTACCTAAACCGTACGCTCATTGAGCGCAAGAAAATGTCTCTCACCGAGATACAGAACCATTTGGCTCATTTTCTTATGGATTTTGAGGGTGTACAATTGGCGTTTCCTGCTTTGGAGGCGACTCATCAGCCTGCTTTGCTCCCTTCCTATACAAAACGTTGCTTTGGCGATATTCTCTTCACCCTTGAGCCGGGATGGCAACTCATGGCGAACGACCACGATGTGACCGACCACGTCTTAGACGCAATGCCCGCTGCACCCCTCCTATGGTGGACAGGTTCTGTACGTG
>CAMHEP010000082.1 GCA_946184195.1 uncultured Bacteroidales bacterium
ACAATTATGAGACCTTCTTTTAAAACAACCACCCTCATCGCCGCAATCGGCATGAGTATCGCTGCCCTCTTTTTCTGGGCAGAGTACGCTATGGCAAATTGGTTCGGTTTGCGGGATCTTACCGTCTCCTCCATGCCGGAGCGAATTATTCGCAATGCGTGCAGAGTGATAAATCTGCTATCAATGGCTATCTTCTTTTGGGGCGTTTATAACTATCCCAACGCATTGCCGAAAAGAAATAAATGGTCACTTGCCGTAGGATGTATTGCGACTCTCGCATTGGCTTTTGAATTCGCGAGCGGTTGCATCATTCCTGCGTTCTCATACGGGACAATCCCAAATATTTTCTACTGGCATGAACTGATTGTTCCTGTCATTCTCGCAGTAACTCTTTGGCTGTGCCATGCCTATAGCTCAAACGACAAGACCTCAAATGCTACGCAATATTTTGCCCTTGCCTGCAGCACTGCTTATGTAGTGGCTACTGCCGTTATGCTAAGTCACTGCGTAACCTATGTATTAGCATGGCCGAAATGGTGGATGTCGCGAGATATTGCAGGCTTCTTCTATCTAAGTGCTATATTTATAGGCGCATTGACAATGTTCCTATTAACCATCACCCGACTTTCTGACTATCCATTTTCGGAAACTGAAATCGTTTGGAAACGAGCAAGATGGGCTAAGCGTTTTGGGCGATTTTTATTAGTGCTCTATGTCGCATGTATAACAGGACTTGTCCTGCTTACCGGAAGAGGGGCAGACTCTGGCATGAAAGAAGACATTCTATTTATCACCATCTGCTTGCTTCCGGTTCTGACAGCGGCACTTCTCATTTATGCCGGAACTATATTGCGTAATATGGACAAGCACTTCTTGGACCAATATTGCCGTATAGTTGATCTTGAAAATGCCTGCGATGATTGCCACTTAGGACTGAAACAAGAGGAGCCTATCAGTGGAGATGAACTGCTGAAAAAGATAGCCCTTCAGTATAAAATCAATTTGAAAAGGCATCATGCTAAAGGTGGTTGGAATCGCTATGAATTCAAGTTCATGGAAGCGCGCGTCAATGCCTTTGCTCAAGCTACATCCGGCATGGTCTTACTCCGCTGCTATAACGTAGAGACACTTGATTTTACACCAGAGAATCGGTTGGCTGCAATGATTCTATGCGCACGGTACTCGCAAGATCATCTTTTCGCGAAACTAGTGTGCGACTACTCAGAAGAAGAGAAAAAGATATACTTCCACCTGCACTATGATACTATCTGCGCTCAGCGGCAAGCATTACATACACTCCTTGGTACATTCGAGAACTCAATCTTGGATGTCTTCAAGGCCGTAGATGATATCCGCTATCGCCGAAACACCTTCGGAACAGAGAACATCTATACGATGGCCAACCATATCATTCCGGAAGAGCTAGCCAAACTTTAAACACTGATATTATAAATCAACTAATTCCAAGTAATATGAAACACTCTTTCAAAACAACAACCCTCATTGCCGCAATCGGCATGAGTATATATAAATATATATCGTTATACGTTATGCGTCTTCATTCCTCATGTATTCGTTCATGGGTCAGACATTTTGTCCCGACCTTTATCCTTTGCTAGTATAGCATGGAGTTTTATATACAATCAATTATGAAATAAACTGATAATGTTTTATTAGTAATGAAAACAATTATCTCTTTTGCACTCGCTGCAGTGCTCACAAGCACGTTCTCTTCGTGTACAACACACCAAGACATTAACCATACCGGGTTCTTGCAACAATCAGGTTGGAGTGTTAATGCCGAAGAACATCTTCCACAAGTAGGGTGGAATGTTGACACATTATGCACATATTGTCGTCACGCGGGCGAACGCAAATAGCAATGGGGGGACTACGGAATATCAGTTGTTTTGCCGCAATTGCCACAACTGCCGCGTTTCTTTTATAACCCTCCAATTCACACATCTCTATATATTCTTATCTCGCTCTGCTCAAACGATTATTTCTTTTCTTTGTTGGTTTAATTTTATTAAAGCCCCCCTTTTTAATAAGGAGTGCGTCAAGCCGCACGTCTGTGGAGTCCCCAAACATTTTCATTTTTTGGGGAGAGCGGGGCTGCCCCGAGTACTCTCTGCCAAAAACTGTTTTTGCACCAGTATCGAGGGGGTTGCCCGCGAGTCTCTGCTCTCGCTTAAACGCAGCGTTTGACGATCGATATGGGACCCTTTTGTACAGACTTTTTTTATAAGGAGTATGTTTTTGCTACAAATGAAGATTTATGGGAGTTTTGTGCGAAATAATTTGTGTATGTCAGTTTTTTGTAGTAATTTTGTGCCGATAATTGGAATAATGAATTTTGTAGCAAACATACGGAGTTTAATTCCGGCAGAGGCAGCTAAACAGGCAGTGGAGAACGATGTCCATGTATTGGGTGTCTCCTCGCTGGAAGCAGGTCACAAGACCCTCATCCCGCAGGTCATTGAGGAGCTCAAGAAACTCGGCCGTCCGGATATCATGGTAACTGCGGGCGGAGTAATTCCTGCCCAAGATTACGATTTCTTGTATCGGGCAGGAGTTGCGGCGATATTTGGGCCGGGTACGCCTGTGGCGTATTCAGCAAAAGTTGTCATGCAGCTTTTGATGAACGAGCAATAACCATCGGGGGCCCCGAGGATTTTTAATCCTTGGGGAGAGGAGGAAGCGCGGCTACTTTCCGCAAAACGTGTTTTGCGAGTCGTAGCAAGCCGCTTCCGACGAGGTCCCGGCACCTCCGTTGCCTATAGTGCCTACACCGTAATGCAACTCTTAATGAACGAGTAAGATGAGAGATAGGTCCGCGTCCTCTTTATATAGTAAGTATATCTGGCTGGTCGACACTATTTATTCTGCCGGACACATCACCCGCGACGAGATTGATCGTCGCTGGGCGGTGTCGCCCGTCAATGATGAGCATGAGACCTCCATTCCCGAAACCACTTTCTATAGGTGGCGCAACGAGGTGGAGATGCTCTTTGGACTCATCATCGATTGCGACCGCCGAACGCGAACTTTCTTCATCGCTAATGCCGACGCGGCGAATAAGACGCCGCGTTGGCTTCTCAATACCTTTGCTTTGACATCGCTTGTCGGTCAGAGCCGGCAGATGCAGGATCGTATCTTACTGGAGGATATGCCTTCAGGTTCACGCTACCTCACACCGGTCATTGAGTCTATACGCGATGGCAAGACTCTCCACGTGACCTACCAACGTTTCGATAGTGAACGTGCCCATACCTTTGAGTTTGAGCCTTACTGTCTCAAGACCTTTAAGCTGCGTTGGTATATGGTTGGACGTAGTAGCGACCATCCCACCGAGGTACGCGTCTATGCCCTCGACCGAGTCAGTCGGCTTGTGATGACAAACCATACCTATGCCATCCCTGCAGACTTTGATGCACAGGCATTCTTTCGCGATTACTATGGTGTATGGACGGGTGGGGCTAAGCCCGAGAAAGTGGTCATACGTGTCACGGAACGCGGTGCTGACTTCTTGCGTTCTCTCCCTCTTCATCATTCCCAGCAGGAGATGCTCACCGTTCACGAGTCTGCATCAGGCAGGAATGACGGATATGTGGTATTCCGTTATTTCCTGGCACCTACCTTCGATTTTATTCAGGAACTGCGCACACACGGCGCTGACCTTCAGGTGTTGGCTCCTGAATGGCTGGCTGACGATTTCCTTAAGTTAGGTAAAGCTTATCTGGATACCTATTCGGTTTCGCCGAGAACGTAATGCTTGTAGTACGAGATGATGAGCGTTGTCATCGGTAGGGCAATAATCATGCCTAAGAATCCGAAGAGAGCTCCCCATATACTGAGACTAAGCAGAATCGCCGTCGGTCCCATACCGGTTACCTTACCCATAATCTTGGGAGTTAGCAGCATATCCTGTGTCGTTTGCACCACAATGAATACGACTGCCATCAGCAGGATAGTCAGCCATATTGGCTGACCCGTTTGAGCCGACTGCACAAGGCTTAGCAGTATGCAGGGTGGAATAGCCAATGCCTGCATATAGGGTATCATATTCAGCAGTCCGATAATCAGTCCCATCGCTATCGCCATAGGCAGACCGATGATGAGGAAACCTATGGCAAAGAGTATACCTACACAACCGGCTACCATCGCCTGTCCACGGAAATAGGCGCTCATGTTCCTATCCATGTCGTGAACAAGCGTCACCACCTTAGCACGGTATTTCTCGGGAATGGACTTGCTCCAGTTCTCACGGATGGAAGGCAGGTCGATCAGTAGGAAGATGAGGTACATCATACAGATGAATACCACCACCAGTTCTGCTAACCAACTCAGCCCGCTACTTATCCAACTGCCAATGGTTGGTAGGATATTACGCAACGCCTCCTGCACCTCGGGGAAGGAGAGAAGCGCTTCCATATTGAGACTTTCGGTGATAGTCTTCAGTTTCTCTTGTTGCGCCTCACTTAGATATTGGTTGATGTCAATGCCTGCAAGATACTGCTCAATACCGACCATGGCACTGCTCACTTCCTTAGCCAATGCCGGAACCAGAAGCCCGATTGCTAACACCAGTAGAAGAACAACCAATAATAACGTTACCGTCACTGCCAGCCATCGATATCTCAATCGGCATTTCACCTGGAGGAAATCCACTATCGGTGCCAGCATGTACGCCAAAAGCAAACTGACCAGAAAGGGCAGCAGCACACCGTATAATCGTGAGAACATAGACCGCTTATTTTTTCTTGAAGAAGAGGGTACTCAGTATCTTCCACACGGTCTGAGCCGTCTGTGTATAACTCATGATGGTGGCACGCACCGGCTCAACGGCGTTCTCTACCGCCGTTATCATACCGCGCACTTCGTTCTCCATGACCTCTACGTCACGCTCTATCTGCTCTTTCTGAATATCGGCACGGCGTTGCATACGGTCTGTTTGGTATGCCAACTCTTTTAGATCTTTTATCTTACTGAAATCAGTCATCAAGGGCCTCCTTTCTTAATCGCTCTTGCTCGGCAAGGCGTCCCTCTTCGGCGAAGAGGATTGCGCTCAGCTTCTTTACAAGCGGGTTGATAAACAGCGACTCACGCATCAGCACGACGATTATCGCAATGAGCACGTACACAGCACCTACTGTTAGGCATGCTGCCCACATAGGCATGCATAGTGCCAGTGCATTCACGGCTGCAAAGGCAGCGAAAGCCAACACGGCAAATACAAGCAGTATCAGCGTCAGCACCAACAGGACATATCCGATAATCTTGCTCCCTGCTGCTACTATCTGCAGTTTGCCCAATGTCAACTCTGTCTTCACCAGGGCTTCAATGTCCCGGCGTAACTCTTGTAGCTGTTCACCGCTCATGCCTCTGCCTCCTGTGTCTCTGCTTCTGCTTGACTCGGCTGCTCGGCTGTAGCCTCTGCTGCCATTTCCTCGATACGGCGCTGTGCCTCTTCGGCAAATTGTTTGGCTTTCTCATTCGCCTCTTCAGCGCGTTTACGTAGTTCTTCACGCAATTCGGCACCCGTCTGTGGTGCTAACAGTAATGCAATAGCAGCACCTACGGCTGCACCACCGGCAAAAAGAAGGGTGGATTTGATGATGTCATTCATAGTTCGTATCTTTAGTTTGTGTATTATTTTTGTGCTGCAAAGATACACTTTTTCTCCGACGTATGCAAATTTATTTGCAGAGGTGCAAAAAAAATCGTACCTTTGTGGCGTTTTTGTGAAGGTTATTCTGTGTAGGAACATTGACGAAAAAAAAAGATTGATGAAAAAGATTCTTCCTTATATTGCGGTTATTACTGCCATGTTGATATGGTCTGGGTCGGGTATCGCGGTTAAATCCGCATTGGTGGTGTTAGAGCCGATGGAGATAGTGGTGTGCCGTTTCACGTTGGCAGTGGTATTGATGTTGTTCGTGGGCTTGCTGACGAATACCATGGGTCGTGCTTCGTCGTCCTTGCATCCTGATGGAGATACATCACACGTAGGGATTTTGTCTCTGCAGATGTTGGAGAAGTGTGACGTGGGACTATTTCTGATGTTGGGTTTTGCAGAGCCGTTTTTATATTTTATTCTGGAGACGTATACGTATAAACTCTTTGCTACGCCTACAATAGCAGAAGCATTTCTGTCGACGAATCCGTTGATAGCACCTGTTTTTGCTTTCTTTCTGTTGGGCGAGAAGGCAAGTCGCCGTACGTGGATAGGTATCTTGGTTTCAACGGTAGGTATGCTGATGCTGGTGTTGAATCTACATGCTGGGGATGATTTTGTCATTGGTAACCTCTGGGCAGTACCTCTGGCGTTGGTGACTGTATGTATGGCAGCTATCTATTCTATTTTGCTGAAGAAAATCCCCACACGTTATTCCCCCTTGTCAATAGTGTTTTGGGGGCAGTTGGCAGGGCTGATGATGTTTGTGCTGCTTTATCTGGTGCGATATGGAGTGGAGCCGTTGCCCCATTGGG
>CAMHEP010000083.1 GCA_946184195.1 uncultured Bacteroidales bacterium
ACATTAGATGGTAGTACGGTGAAATCTTCTAAAGAAGCTACGAGCTCAACTCTTCAAGTCGCTACTATGACTGTAAGTGGCGGATTTTTCGGATTGGGAAAAACGGAGGGTAAGGCTCGCTATACAGCAACGGCTTCTACGGGTTATTATTTTGATGCTTGGTATACGAACTCTGGTTGTACTTCGGGAAAGCAAACAACAAACCCATATACGACAGGAACCACCACTTCCAATAAAACCTATATTTATTACGCCAAATTTATAGCTAATCCTTATTCCATTGCTTTCAATGGTAACGGAGCAACCTCTGGCAACATGAGCAATAATCTTGCGATGACCTATGCAACAGCACAGAAATTGACAAGTAATGCTTATTCTCGTGCATATACTGTTACTTATAATGCAAATGGCGGTTCGTGTGAGACATCATCCGCAACAGCTACTTATACTTTTGCGGGCTGGAATACGGCTGCTAATGGGTCGGGTACCAACTATACGGACGGTCAAAGCGTAAATAATCTTACTACAACCAAGAATGGTACTGTTACTCTCTATGCAAAATGGAATAGCGCATCCGTGACGCTACCCGATGCAAGCAAAGCCGGTGCAGTGTTTGATGGTTGGTTTATCGGTGATGACCGTATCGGATTTCAGGGTGAATCGTATACCCCGACGGCTAATGTAACACTTATTGCAAAGTTCGTGGAAAAGTATGATTCGGAGGCGAGTTGGAACTATTCGGAGATGAAGGTTGACGATGTGCAAAGCAACGCGTTGGAATTGGTCCACTTCGATAACCCCGCAGTATCAATTGTCAATACTAACATTAACCCAATCAACAATGGCAATGGTAAGGTCATCAAGTATGATTATGCTACCAATACCCTCATTGCACACAATGCTGGTACGGCAACTATTCGTTTTATTCAGGCGGAAACAGACAGTATCAACGCGGACACGGTGTATGTGACTATTACTGTAACTAAGCACGCCAATGCGCTTACCGTGAATGGTAGTGCGAACTATTCGGTGAATGCCTACATGGGCAATGAGGTAAATGTAGCCTTCAGCTCCGCCAATCCGGGCGATGCAGCGTATACAGTAGTTCAGAACTTTGGTGCAAATTATGGCTCCTACCATGAGAGTGATAGTCGTCAGTATCTGAAAGCTGGACTTGCCCTTGGCTCTGCCCAGTGGACGGTGACACAGCAAGAGGACTATAAATACTATAGTGCTTCTACCACAATGACGCTGACTACACAAAAGATGGCTGAGAGTTCATGTTATGTCCTTCAGCGCTCAAGCGAAGAAAGCCTAAATACCATTACTCATGGTGCTGCTATGCAACTCAGTGGTCCTGGTAAAACCTTGAGTTTCCAAGCAAAGAAGACTCTATTAGCTGTCTCACATTTTTATGTAGAATATTCATCTGACGGAAGTACGTGGAAGGATATTGATAATCCTGATTTAGGGACGGACTATAGCACTTATACTTATGATATCAGCGGTTTAGATGCTAATTATATTCGTTTCGAAACAAAAACGGGTGCGACATTGTTTAAATATACAAAAAATGTCACAGTTACCCGAAAAACATATCTTAATGCCCCCGAGAGTTTAACGATAAACCGCAAGAGTGATTATACGTATATTTTCCCGGATGAGACAGGCTCGGCTGAATTGGAAATCGATTGGAGTTGTGTGAATGGTGGTGATTTTTTGTTGTCGACCAATAACCCTCATTTCCGTTTGAGCCAAAATACAATTACCAATACAGATTGTAACAGTGGTAAGACCACTATTACCGTTTATTATGATGCAATAGCAGGTGGAACTGAGAACGCAAAACTCTTTATAGCCAATAAGGTATATAATACGGAGGTGAATCTTAACGGTGTTTGTCGTTTACGCGACCAAGCTATCAACTGGGCAGATGGAACCGATGTGATGCGTCCGGGCAACATCCTTACGAATATTGCATCAGCTGTGACGACGATTTCCTATGAGTCGGATGACCCATCAGTGATTCGTGTTGAAGGTAATCAGTTGGTAGCCGTGGCAAATGGTACGGCTCATATCACCGCAACAGCCGCTGAAACAAGTTATTACTATGGAGCTTCAGACACGAAGACTATTGAGGTAAGTGACCGTGTCGCACAGTGGATTGTGTGGAATCAATCGCTCATCGGACTGCGAATAGGTGACGCTGACCGTACACTGAATGCCTATGCTACATCCGATGAAGAATGCACCACTAATGGTAGCCGTGCCATTACTTATGTTTCAGACGATGAAAGTATTGTGACCATCTTAGATGGCAACAAGTTGCACGTCGTCGGTCAGGGTACTACATATATCACGGCAACACAAGCCGGCGGGTATGATGTCGACTCGCATAATTACATAGAAATTTCCAAACGTAATAAGGTGGTGGTGGCTCCTGCATCTGCAGGTTGTCATCCTATGTTCGAACTTGGTACAACCGCAGGAACATTGTATAGTATGGAGTTGGGACTTCCTGCTTTGCAATTTGAAGTGGATCTCAATAATTCTTACAATGGTCAGCCTGATAAACTATCTTTTGATTATCGTTGTGAGAAATCGTGGGGTACATCAAGTGGAGACCTAATAGTTTCTCAATATTATAATGGAGAATGGCATGAAGTCCGCAATTGCGGTCACTTGTCCCCGAGCGATGACTATACGCAAAGCCGATCGGATCCTCCACGGCCATGCCCACGACTTTGACGATATCTCGCTCAACCGTAACACAACGCACTTACGATTCTATCGTGCAGCCGGTGGAACGGGGTATCACCACGTAGCGAATATTGAAGTTTCAATGGCTCAATATATTGAGGCGGAACAGCCTGAGCAGATTGTTGCTGCTGTCAATGAAACTAAACTCACTCCTATACAGATTAATTACTCTGGCGTATCAGGAATGATGACCATGAGCTTGACCGGTCATAACCCCAATTTTACTTTGGATAAGAACGTTATCGAGGAGACAAGTTGTGGTAGCCGCGGTAGTGAAATACTACAAGTTGGTTTCCGTATGACGTATGCATCAGATAGTGAGAAAGATACACTGACCATCACGGATGGAGAACATACGCGTACTATTTATTTGAACGCTATGACACAGGCTTTGGACCGTGTTATTATTTGGACTTTGCCTGATGAGCAGAACTTGTATACAATCCAAAATGTAGCTCTTAGTGCAGACTGCCGTACTACAACCGACCTACCTGCTGGTGATGTTATCTTTACGTTGGATGAAAGTTCTACGACGGGTGTCATCAACGACGGAGTCCTGTCCTTTACACACGAAGGAACAGCAGTCATTACAGCATCTGTAGCAACCGATTCCGCTTATACGGATGCTACGCCCATCACAAAGACTATCCATGTGGCTAAGACTCCTACTTCTATCACTGCCGCTCCTACGGCAATGACCTTAGTGTTCGGTCGGGGCTTAGAGGATATCGTACTGGATGGTGGAGAGGCAGCAAATACGTTCAACGACGCTGCTGTGGAAGGCTCTTTTAGTGCCGTGAGCGGCGATGTCAGCACGGTAGGTTTACACGACGTTACCGTTCGTTTCACTCCTACTAATACAGACCTCTATGCAACAAGCGACGCTATCGTTAGTGTCTCTGTCGCTAACAACATCTTCACCGTGGATGGCGAGTGGGGTACGGACACCAACTGGAGCGCAGGCGATACGCCTCGTGCGGACGAGGATGTTACCATCGCTGCCAATGTCACCATCACGGGCGATGTGGAGGTCAATAGCCTCACCATCACCGATGGCAACACCGTGACTTTGGCTGTGACAGGCTCGCTGACCATCAACAATAGCTCTGTGGAGCAACCTGCTTATGGTAACATGGTGGTCAAGGAGGGGGGTGAGATTATCCTCAATGGCGGTGAGACCAAGGTAAACAACTTCACCATCGAGGCTTCTATCGGCGATAATAGTCATCAGGCTAAGTCCGGCGAGATAGAGGGTATTGACCACCTCGCAATCAGTGGCGACGCATACTTCGTCCTCATGCTCGACCAGTCGGGACGATGCTCCACCGGTTGGTACCATATATCCGTACCGTTCCCTGTAGACGTGATGACCGGTATCGTGGCACGCTGGGATGACACCGACATGACTGGCTATGAGGAAGGTCTGCGCAACGAGCGTGACTACGCTATCATGGATTATCACGAGGAGATACGGGCTACCGGCAAATATGGTTGGAAGAAGTTCCGCGGCATCATGATGCCGGGTAAGGGCTACTCCATGACCATCAACAACACGGCCGCTTACTATCGCTTCAAGAAAGCTTCCGGCTATGCCGTTGAACAACTCGCTGAACTGCAAGCTCAGCGTTCGGCAGGCGACGCTCCTGACTGCGGTTGGAATGCACTGGGTAACGGTATGCTCAATATTGCTAATCTGATTGATAATGATATACTGGTGCAGATGCACGACCATGCTACGAAGACCTATCAGACCTACCTTGCAAGCGAGGTTTCCTTCGCCGTGGGTTCGTCCTTCTTCTTCCAAGCTTCCTCCGACGCGCAGGCTGTGGCTATGGAACTGAGTGCTATGCACGATTATTTGCGTGCTCCTCAGGCTCGTTTCGCAACGGCGGACGAACGCTACACCGTATCACTCACTGCATCGGGAGCTAACCGCTACGATGACCGCGTATTCGTCTCGGCTAATGAGGACGCACTCTATAGCTATCAGGCTGGTCGTGACGTGGCTAAGATGGGTGATGTCACCGAGGCTACTATCTCACAGATATGGTGCGAGGCGTACGGACAGCAACTATGCCGCGCCGAACTGCCGCTCATCAACGATAACGCTACCTTCCCACTGGGTATCTTTAGCCCCAAAGCAGGTGAGTATATCCTCTCTGCACAGAACGGTCCCGCTAATGGCGAGTTATGGCTTACCTACGAGGATGTACCGGTTTGGAACCTGAGCGATGGTGATTATACCTTGTCCCTCGGACGCGGTACCATCAATGGCTACGCTCTCCATCTCGTCATCGACCGCACGCAACCCGCTACTCCGACCGATGCTGAGAATATTACAGCTGAGCATGACGGCGTGAAGAAGGTCCTTATCAATAACGTGCTCTATATCGTGCGTGATGGCATGATTTTTGACGCTACCGGTACGAAAATTGAATTACAATAATTTAAGAAATGAAGAAGATTTATATCAATCCGCTTACCATTGAGGTAAAGGCATTCTGTGGTGGCAAACTGATGGGTGACCCGCTTATCATGGCTGGGTCTGGTGAAGATTTGGAACCCGCACCCGGCTTCCGTCCGGCTCAGCCTCAAGTGCAACCCTAACACAGAATAGCCGATGCCGCATCTGGTGGACAACGATATATTGCTGCCGGAGATAGGACGAATGCTCAGCGAAGGGCGTGAGGTGCGTTTCACACCTACTGGAGTGAGCATGCGTCCGTGGATTGAAGGGGGTACGGATTCGGTGGTTTTGCACCGCGTGGACACTCACATCCGCGCGGGGCAAATCGTTTTATGTAAGGTCGGCTCACGCTTCGTCCTGCATCGCCTATGGCAGGTGCACTCCGACGGTTCTCTCACACTCCGAGGAGATGGTAACCTGACTGGCGAAGAGCATTGTCGCCGTGAAGATGTCATGGGACGTGTTGTCGCTATATACGATGACCGCGGACGACGCAAATGCCTTATTGAGTCTACCTGCTGGCTCCAACTTCCTTTCATACTCAGGAAATACGGACTCAAATTTTACCGCAAGATAATTCTCCCTCTTCGTGCCCGAAAAAATGCTTAATAGCATAAAGCCGTTTCGCGAATGCCGCGAAACGGCGTTTTTTTGTAAAAAAGTACCTAAAGGTTTGCACGATTCAGAAAAAAAGCGTAACTTTGTAGGCTCTTTGCATAAGAGGCTTTATTTACCTTAAATAACGATGTACTATTAAATAACATTTATCTACATTATCATGAAACGCTTTTATCTGATAGTAGGGATGGTGGTTAGCGGCTTTATGGTCGCCTTCTCAGCCGCGGTTACTCCGGCATCTGATATCCCCGCTTACTACTCCGCAGCCGACGGGAAGTCCGGCGCACAACTATGGGCAGCTGTCAGTTCTGCTACTAACAAAGGTTTTAGTACGCTTGGTTATAGCGGGCTGTGGACAGCCTATCGTACCACGGACACTTATCCCACAGATCCCAATAGTCCTGACTAT
>CAMHEP010000084.1 GCA_946184195.1 uncultured Bacteroidales bacterium
TCAACCAACTTGCGTTTTTATATCACGGAGGCAGGCGCCGGCCGTTTTGTTCATATAAGATGGTATGGTTCACTAACAGATGATCGAAGTACTTGCATCTTAGATTTAGACCGGTATGGGGAAACATATAGCTCGCCGACTAATACCGCAGAAGCTCAAGCAAACACTCATAAATACGTTCCATTAACGACTTTCTCCATCTCAGCTCCCGTGCCAGCTCCCACAACACCTTCTGCATCGGACATCACCACATCATCGGCGACCATCAACTGGACAGCGGCGACAGGTGCGGAATCCTACGAGGTTCGTTACGGCACTACATCAGGCAGTCTGGGTGAGCCCGTCAATGTGGGTAATGTGACCTCTTATGCTATTGACGCATTGACTGACGAGACTACCTACTATTTCCAAGTTCGTACTAAAGTCGGCACTTCCTATAGTGCATGGACGAACGAAGCATCGTTCACCACTTTAGCCGAAGCTACACACATACACGATGGTATCACCTTCGCGAAGTGGAACAACGCCGGTGCCATGCCGACATCGGGTAACTATTACCTCAATGCGGATGTCACATTGACGGCAACAGCGACCCTCACAGGTGACCTCAACCTCTGTCTCAACGGGCATAACCTATTCACCTATGCATACGGAATAGTCGTTCCCGATGATATCACCTTTACTATCTACGACCAAGAAGGCTCCGGCGTTATCCGCGGTGCCTATGCCGGTGAGGTGGCTAACAAAGGACTCATCTCCGTGAACGGCTCACTCGTTGTTCGTGAGGGCACGATTGAGAACGTATACGATGAGGAAGGCGGCTATGAATCGTACGCCATCTATAATAATGGTACACTTATCCTCTCCGGTGCTCCTGTCCTATCCGGTGTAACCGCAGATATATACTTTGGTGCAAACAAAGTGTTGACCATCCAAAGCGGCAAACCGCTGACCAACACTACTCCCTACCGTGTCAGCAAAGTGACCACTACAGGTGTCGTCACTTCCGGTTGGGCAAATATGGGTAGTGCTGAACCGAGCGACTATTTCGTTTCTGCCAATAGTACCACAGGTATTGCCTTGGTGGACGGAGAAGCTAAATTGCTAAAGAACATCAACCTCTCTGAGGGAGCGGATAACTCGTCGGCATTGAATACCAACGATGGACAAGTAGTGAACGTCACACCTGCCCGTGCCGCTTTCTCCCACGCTATGTACAACACAATCTGCTTGCCCTTCTCTGTTTCGGCAGCCGAGGTTGAGTCCATCTTCGGTGTCGGCACAGAACTCAAGGAACTGGTGGACGCTACCATGGACAACGACCAATTATTGCTCGCCTTTGACGATGCAGCTTCAGGCATAGAGGCAGGTAAACCTTACCTCATCAAACCCGCTAATGCCGACGTCACATTGCCCGTCTTCCGTGGCGTGACTGTCTATAAGGATCTTCATCCTGCGGAGTTCACCTATGCCGATTTCATTGGTGTGATGAGTTCCACTCTCCTCACCGCTGACAATCATCAAACGCTCTTCCTCGGAGCAAACAACGAGCTCTTCTGGCCTAATGTAGATAGCAACCTAAAAGGTATGCGTGCATTCTTCAACCTCAAGAATGGTGCTACCATGGCGAACAGGGCACGAATGGTGTCACCACGCGACTTGCCTACGGCACTGGACGCAGCCTCTACTCCTAACGGACAACCTGTTAAACGTCTGGAAAACGGACAACTCATCATCCTGCGAGATGGTAATAAATACAACATCTTAGGTTCTACTGTTAAATAATGAAGGAGGAAACGACAATGAAACGTAACTATCTATCCCCCGTTCTTACTGAAATAGACATCCTTAGTGCAAACATACTCCTTGCCGGCAGTGGTAGTCATAGTCGTGTAGGATCTACCGGACTCGAAGGCTCAGGTCTCACCGGTGGTGACCGTGGCTCAGACGCCTCGGGGGCAATGTAACGAGAGGTCCATTTATCTAATTAGCTAACATTAATAAACAATATCATATCAACAATGAAAAAAGCATTTATTCTCTTTGCCGGCGCTTTGTTGCTGGCATCATGTGCTACCATGGGTGGCAGCAGTGCGTCAAGTAGTACTACCACAGCCGGGACTTCTCAGCAACAGGCATCGGCTGTACAAGCAGAACCCGCTCAGCAAGGTCAAGCTGCCGGTATGGCTCTCAAGAATCTATATGCCCAATACAAGGCGGATGGCAAGTACGACTACAAAAACATGAATAACGTCATCAATACCCTCCAATTGGTCAATAACTGCCAGGGACTGAAGACTAATGTCAAGGATAGTAGTTTCTGGAAGAATTTCGCCAGCGGCCTCATTCTCGGATCCGATATGCTCGTCAGCACTTCCAACGTGGAGCAGGTAACAAACAGTCTTAAGAACGTAGTGGAGAATGTGGACACCACCAAGATGCAACAAGCCGCTTCTACCGGTGCTTCTGCTATCAATAGTGCTGCTTCCGCTGCATCAAGTATTAGTAGTTTGCTCAGTCTTTTCAAATAAACAATGACTACCACTTTGACCAACCGGTTTCTCAAGTACGTGTCGTTTCACACGACATCTGACGAGTCTACACGCCTCACCCCCTCAACACCCGGACAGATGGTGTTTGCCCAATATCTTGCTGAGGAGTTGAAGAGCATCGGGATGAGTGACGTCACGCTTGATGATAATGGATATATAATGGCTACCCTACCCGCCAACACAGACGACAAACCGGTCGTGGGATTTATTGCCCACATGGATACTGCCCCTGATGCCAGTGGGAAAGATATCAAAACACGCATTGTCAATGGCTACGACGGCAAAGATATTGTCCTCAATGTGGACAAAGGTATTGTCCTTGAGACTGCCGTCTATCCGGAGATTACTCGCTACAAAGGACAAGATATCATCGTTACCGATGGAACCACACTACTCGGAGCAGACGACAAAGCAGGAGTAGCAGAGATAGTGACAGCCATGGAGTATCTATGCCGGCATCCGGAAGTGAAACATGGTAAGATTCGCATCGGCTTCACGCCTGACGAAGAGATTGGCGAGGGCGCTGACCATTTCGATGTAAAAGCATTTGGTTGCGACTTTGCATATACGATGGATGGTGGTGCAATAGGAGAATTGGAATTTGAGAATTTCAATGCAGCGTCACTCAAAGTGTCCATCCATGGAGTGAATGTTCACCCGGGCTATGGATATAGAAAGATGAAAAACTCCATGGTCATCGCCAACCGGTTTATGTCCATGTTACCTGCCGACGAAACACCCGCAGAGACACAGGGCTACGAAGGTTTCTTCCATTTAGTAGGAATGAGTGGCAGCGTAGAGCAGACTACACTCACCTATATCATTCGCGATCACGACCGAGACCATTTTGAGGCACGTAAGCAGTTGGCAGTACAGATAGCTGACCAGCTGAACGATGAGTATGGAGAGGGCACAGTTGAAGTCGCTATGCACGACCAATACTACAATATGCGCGAAAAAGTGGAGCCTGTCATGCACATCGTCACTCTCGTGGAAGAGGCGATGAAGGAAGTGGGAGTCACCCCTAAAGTGCAACCCATACGAGGTGGCACGGATGGTGCACGACTAAGTTTCGAAGGTCTTCCCTGCCCCAATATATTCGCTGGAGGCGAGAATTTCCACAGCCGTTTCGAATACGTACCAGTGCAATCAATGGACAAAGCAATGCAAGTTATCCTTAAAATAATAGAGAAATGTTAAAAGAAACTCCGTTTACACAAGTACATATCGCATTGGGCGCCAAGATGGCGGACTTTGCTGGATTTAATATGCCTATACAATACCCTACCGGAATCAATCGGGAACACATGATAGTTCGCGAAGGCGTCGGTGTTTTCGACGTCAGCCACATGGGAGAGTTCTGGGTGAAAGGGGAAAAGGCTTTGGATTTCCTTCAATACATCACCACAAATGATGTAAGCCGACTCGATGCCGGTAAGGCTCAGTACACCTGCTTCCCCAATGGGAAAGGAGGAATAGTTGACGACCTGATTATCTATAAGTATTCCACAACGAAATATCTTCTCGTTGTCAATGCCGGTAATATAGATAAGGACTGGGCTTGGGTCAACGAGATTAAGTCGAAAGGAGATTGGGGTAATCTGACTCTGGAGAACGCCAGTGACCGATACGGACAATTAGCTGTTCAAGGACCTAAAGCCACCGAACTGCTTCAAAAACTGACAGACGCAGACCTAAGTGCTATACCCTACTACGCATTCCGCGAATGGTCGTTTGCCGGTGTACAGGGTGTTATTCTCAGTAATACGGGCTACACAGGTGCAGGAGGCTTCGAGCTATACTTCCCAAAAGAGAACGCCATGCAGATATGGAATGCACTTTTTGAGGTGGGCAAAGAGTTTGACCTTGCTCCTATCGGTCTCGGAGCACGCGACAGCCTGCGCCTTGAGAAATGGTATTGCCTCTATGGGCACGATATAGACGACACCACATCGCCACTGGAGGCCGGACTGGGATGGATCACGAAATTCGATGCCAAAGATTTTATTGACAAAGAATACTTGCTCAAACAAAAAGCCGAAGGCGTGAAACGCAAATTAGTGCACTTTGAGTGCAAGGAACGTGCTATCCCTCGCAATGGTTACTCCATATGTGATGCCGAAGGCAACGTCATTGGTAACGTCACCTCCGGCATTATGCTTCCTTCCACCAAAATTGGTATCGGGATGGGATATGTTCAGACAGAGCATGCCAAGAAAGGCAATACCATCTATGTCAATATCCGCGAGAAACTAATTCCCGCAGAGATAGTCTGAACACCTATAGCAAGACCTTATCTCCCTTAGCGGGAATCTCTATATTGCGGAATCCCGATTCGTAGAGATGATCCTTATAGGTCTCTTGCACAGAATGTTCGCCGTGCACAATAAAAGTACGGCGAACTTTTTTTACATCAAGACTGCGCGTCAAGTAGTCCAACATCTCGCGATAATCTCCGTGTCCGGAGAATCCCTCAATCTTGGTTATCTGTGCCTTAATCTTACGATCATAACCAAAGATACTGATCCATTTCTTCGTCGGATCCTGAATACGGGCTCCAAGTGACTCCGGCGTACAATACCCCACAATAAGGATGGTGCATGCAGGATCACTAATATGATTGGCCACATGGTGTTTGATACGACCCGCCTCTAACATACCGGAAGCGGAAATGATGATAGATGGCTGTGGGTCATTATTGAGAGCCTTGCTTTCCTTGATATCCGTGATATATTTAAGCGTATTGAATCCGAACGGATCCGGATCGAAACGCATCACATCCTGAACCTCCTCATTCAGTGCATCGGTATACATGCGGAATATATGGGTGGCATTGACCGAAAGCGGAGAATCGACATACACCGGTATATGAGGCAAGCGACCGTCATTGTACAGTTTATTAAGCACAAAGACTATCTCCTGCGTCCTACCAACCGAGAAACTGGGGATAAGCAATTTTCCCTTCTTGTATACACAGGTATCCTCCACGACGCCGAGCAACTGCTCCTCTGTAACCAATCTGTCTTCGTGCAGCCGGTCACCATAGGTTGACTCGCAGATGAGATAGTCGCACTGCGGAAAGAGTTGGGGCTCACAGAGGATATGACTATGCAGACGCCCCATATCGCCTGTATATGCCAACCGCTTCACCTCACCACTTTCCGTAATATCGAGGCTCACAATAGCCGACCCTAACATATGTCCGCTATTGGTAAAACGCAGCACCACCTCATCGCATACACGATAGGCACGGTCATAATCAACCGAGACAAAATGGTGCATACTATTCTGCACATGGTTGATGTCATAGAGTGGTTGTATTTTAGGCTTATGGAGACGGTCCATTTTCTTATTGTACCAACGTACATCCTGAGCTTGGATAAAAGCCGTATCCTGCAGCATGATAGCACATAAATCTCGCGT
>CAMHEP010000085.1 GCA_946184195.1 uncultured Bacteroidales bacterium
CACGCTACCGGAGACCAAGAGTTATTTACCATGGATGAACTCATTGCACAGTTCTCGCTCGATAGAGTCAGCAAGTCCGGTGCTAAATTCGACTATGAGAAAGGCAAATGGTTCAACCATCAATATTTGCAAATACATTCGAATGAAGATTTGGCTGAGCGTTTTATACCCATACTTGCCAAGCATCATATTAGCGAAGAATCCGGACAACGACAAGGTCTTATCGCGGAGCGTTCCTTCCGCGAAACGGTTGCCATGATAGTGGGATTGGTAAAAGATCGAGTAAATTTTGTGCCCGAACTATGGGACCAAACTAATTTCTTCTTTGAAGCTCCTACTGAGTATGACGAGAAATCACTAAAAAAGCGCTGGAAAGATGACAGTCCGCAGCACATGCAGGAATTGTTAACTCTGCTTGAGGAAGTAGACGAACACGATTGGCATAAAGTGACAAAAGGAGGAGAAGACATCAATGGTGAATGTATACTTGACCACTGGTATTTAGACGACGTCGTGATGCCATGGATTAATAAAAAAGAGTATGGTGTCGGTATTGTGATGAATGCCTTCCGTATTTGTTTGGTAGGCGCTGCCCGTGGTCCACATATTTGGAATATTACTGATATATTAGGTAAAGAGGAGACTCTGAACCGTGTACGTGCTGCATTGTCACGACTTGGATAAATCACTTGACATATTGCGCCAATATTGGCACTATGATAATTTCCGCCCCATGCAGGCGGAAATTATTCAATCTATACTTGCGGGAAACGACACACTAGCGCTCATGCCTACCGGCGGGGGCAAGTCGATATGTTTTCAAGTACCAACGCTTATGCTCGCCGCCCAAAAGAAATCTGACTACGGACAAAAGGGCAATCACTGCCTCTGTTTGGTTATATCGCCCCTCATTGCGCTGATGAAAGACCAGGTGGAGAGTCTGAAGAGTCGCGGGATACATGCCGCTGCCATCTATACGGGGCAAAGCCTTGATAAACAACGTATGACATTAGACAATTGTCTCTTCGGACCTTATCGTTTTCTATATGTCAGCCCAGAGCGGTTGGAGAGTGAAGAATTTTGTCGTCGATTAGAGAAACTCCCCATACGTCTTATTGCCATTGATGAGGCACATTGTATCAGTCAATGGGGGCACGATTTCCGCCCTGCATATAGACAGATATCCAAGGTTCGTAAACTATTGCAAAATGTGCCTGTCCTTGCTGTGACAGCTACTGCCACACCAGAAGTAACAGAAGATATATGTCGGCAATTAACCCTGAACACGAACGAGACCGATGCACTAAAGGCGTGGAAAGTATTCCGTAATTCATTTCATCGTGAAAATCTTCACTACATTGTAAAGTATACTGAAAAAAAAGCCGCTCAAACCATCCAGATGTTGAACGAGCAGAGTGGCAGCGCTATCGTCTACGTACGTAACCGCAAACGTGCCGAAGAACTGGCTGAATTACTGCGCAATAATGGCATCTGTGCTGATTACTACCATGCCGGATTGGATAGCCAAGAACGAACACGAAAGCAGGATGCCTGGAAAGAGGGAACAACACGCGTCATTGTATGTACCAATGCTTTCGGTATGGGTATAGACAAACCTGATGTGCGGCAAGTTATACATATAGACCTACCCGATAGCCTCGAAGAATATTTCCAAGAAGCAGGCCGAGCAGGGCGTGATAGGTTACCAGCACGTGCAGTATTGCTCTATTGCCCGCATGACAAAGTATCAGCTCGTAAACGAGTCCGAGATAATTACCCCAGCAAAGAATATATCTCGGAAGTCTACCAAAAGACCTGCGACTACTTACAAGTCGGAGCCGGGTCAGGATTAGGTCACACTTTCTTTGTTGACTTCAAGGACTTATGTGCCGTGATGCACTTGTCTATACTACCAACCTACTCTGCCTTAAAGACGCTGACACTGGCCGGATATATCAACTTTCGAGATGAGCAAGAAATACAACCACGAGTGAAGATTAACGTATCCCGCGATAACCTATATGATTACTCCTTTACTAATCAACAAGAGCAGGTGCTGAACAAGCTTATGCGCGAATACACAGGTATCTTCACCGACCTGCAATACCTGCGTACAAACGAAGACAAAGAGATACATGACATTCTTATCTCACTCACCAAACGCGGCATTATAACCTATATAGGTTCCACACGTGCTTGCCCGCTTACCTTTACAAGAGAGAGAGAAGTGGATGTATACCTGCCGCCACACGTGTACGATGACCGTGAAAGGCACTATATCAGTCGCATACAAGCCATGGTAGAATATGCGGAACAGAACATCTACTGCCGCGAACAGATCATGTTGCATTATTTCGGAGAAGAGAGTGCCGAGCCTTGCCTTCACTGCGACGTATGCTTTAACACACAGGCACAAAACATATAAATTACAAAAAAATATTCGTGTCTCTTGCATAAGTGGAATATTTTTCTTACCTTTGCACGTTGAAGATAAATATACTCTATGACAAGACACGAAGAATTATTACAAGCCCTTCAGCACCATTTTGGTTTTGATTCGTTTAAGGGAAATCAGGAAGCCATTATTAATAATGTCATGGATGGAAATGACACTTTCGTCCTCATGCCTACCGGCGGCGGTAAGAGTCTTTGCTACCAATTACCCTCGTTGTTGATGGACGGTGTTGCCATTGTAGTATCACCACTGATTGCCCTCATGAAGAATCAAGTGGATGCTATGCGTAACTACTCGGAGGAAGACGGTATTGCTCATTTTATCAATTCCTCCCTTAGTCGACCGGAGATACATGCCGTAAAGGAAGATGTGCTCGCGGGTAAGACCAAATTACTCTATCTTGCACCCGAATCGCTCCAAAAAGCGGAAAATGTGGATTTTTTACAGGGCGTGAAAATATCTTTTTATGCGGTGGATGAGGCACATTGCATCAGTGAATGGGGACACGATTTTCGTCCAGAGTATCGCCAAATCAAGGAAATGGTTCAGAAAATAGGTAAAGCGCCTATCATTGCCCTAACAGCTACCGCTACGCCTAAAGTACAACATGATATACAGAAAAACCTTGGGATGTTGAAGGCCGGTGTTTTCAAATCATCGTTCAATCGTCCTAATCTATATTATGAGGTACGTCCTAAGACTGATGAAGTAGACAAAGAGCTAATACGTTATATCCGCTCAATGGAAGGTAAGTCCGGTATTGTGTATTGTTTAGCACGTAAAGAGGTGGAGGAATTGGCAGAAACCCTGCGCGTGAATAATATCTCAGCACTGCCTTATCATGCCGGAATGGATGCCGCTACGCGAAGCACTAATCAGGACGCATTCCTCATGGAAGAATGTCAGGTAATAGTTGCCACTATAGCTTTCGGTATGGGTATAGACAAACCGGATGTCCGATTTGTAGTACACTATGACATCCCCAAGTCGTTGGAAGGATATTATCAGGAGACTGGTCGTTCCGGGCGCGATGGTGGAGAAGGACAATGTATTTGCTTTTATAGTACCAAAGATATTGAGCGTCTAAGAAAATTCCAACAGGGAAAGCCTGTAGCTGAACAGGAAATAGGCAATCAACTGCTTTTTGAAACTCAAAGCTATGCCGAGAGTACCATTTGTCGACGCAAATTACTGCTCCACTATTTTGGTGAAGAATACGAACAGGATAACTGTGGTAACTGCGACAACTGTCGTAAAACATACAAGCACATTGATGCCACGGAACTACTGGAAGTGATTTTGGAAACCGTACAGCAACTGAACGAGAAATTTAAAGCTGAGCACATTGTAGATATCCTTAAGGGGAATAGGACTGCAGCAGTCGTAAGCTATAAACATGACGAATTGGAGAACTTCGGCGTTGCGGAGGATGAGGATGAAGCGACACTGCATGCCATCATACGTCAAGCAATGTTATCGGGATATATACAGAAAGATATTGAGTCGTACGGAGACCTAAAGGTGACATCTGACGGTAAGAAATATCTGAAACGTCCCAGTAAATTTGAAGTACCTATTGAGGTCAAAGATGAGGAGGATGAGGAATCCATAGAACCTAGTATCGGAGCTTGTGCAGCGGCGGATGATGTCCTATTCTCCATACTCAAGGACATACGCAAACGGCTAAGTAAACGACTTGATGTACCTCCATTCGTCATTTTCCAGGATCCCAGTTTGGAGGCGATGGCAACTACCTATCCTATCACTATGGAAGAACTCCAAAATATCCCTGGTGTAGGTGCCGGTAAGGCTAAACGTTATGGAGAAGAGTTCCTCCGAGTTATCAAGGAATATGTGGACGAGAACGAGATTATCCGTCCGGAGGATTTACGTGTTCGTACCGTTGCTAAAGACTCGACACGTAAGATTTCTATTATCCAAGCCATTGACCGCCGAGTAGCATTGGACGACCTTGCCGAGTCCAAAGGAATGTCAATGGAGGAGATGCTGGAAGAGATAGAGGCCATCGTATATAGTGGTACAAAACTGAATATCAACTATTTCATTGACGAAGTAGTTGACCCTGACGAAAAAGAAGAGATATACGAGTATTTCAAGAACGCAGACAACGATAATATCAAAACCGCGATGGAAGAATTGGGTGAAGATTATTACGACGAGCTGCACGTACGATTGGTACGCATTAAATTCCATAGCGACCTTGGCAACTAAGCATACTATAGATATTATTACACTCGGTTGCTCCAAGAACTTGGTGGATAGCGAACGTTTGATGCGTGAACTCAGTCGTATTGGATGGCACTGCACACACGATGCTGAGGTGCCACGTGCTGATGTGGCTGTGATAAACACATGCGGATTCATAGGCGATGCCAAACAGGAGAGTATCCAAACTATACTACAGATGGCAGCTCGTAAGAGTGCCGGAAAACTTAGACGCCTCTATGTAATGGGATGCCTGAGCGAACGATATCTGAAAGAATTGGAAAGCGAGATACCTGAGGTTGATCGATGGTTCGGCAAATTCGACTTTATGGGATTAGTGGAGGAACTGAGCGGAGTGATAGCTCAACACGATGTAGAACGTGTACTAACGACGCCTAGACACTATGCTTACCTCAAGATTAGCGAGGGGTGCAATCGTTTCTGCTCCTACTGTGCGATTCCACTCATCACAGGCAGACATACTTCTCGGCCGATAGAGGAATTAGTGAGTGAGACTGAATGGTTAGTAAAACAAGGTGTCAAGGAGATAAACATCATAGCACAAGACCTCTCATCTTACGGTTTAGATCTATATGGTGAACATAAACTACCAGAGTTGATAGAGACGTTGGCATCCATCTCGGGTGTAGAATGGCTAAGACTACACTACGCTTACCCTGCCGATTTTCCTATGGAGTTACTTGATGTGATGGCTCGGCACAAGAATATTTGCAAATACCTAGATTTAGCATTACAGCATAGTACCAACCATATGTTAGGACTCATGCGCAGACATATCACCGCGGAGCAACAAGATCAACTGATTGCTACTATCCGCGAACGGGTGCCGGGCATTGTGATACGAACCACGTTGCTAGTAGGACATCCAAGAGAGACCGAGGAGGACTTTAAGGAGCTGCTTAGTTGGACTCGCAGGATGCATTTTGAGCGCTTAGGGGCTTTCGCTTATTCAGACGAAGAGGGCACCTATGCCCATCGTCACTACAAGGACGATATACCCGAAGACATTAAACAGCAACGTCGTGAACAAATCATGGCGGTACAACAGGAGATTGCTGAACAATGGAGTGCCAATATGATCGGGAAAAAGTTAACGATTATTGTTGACCGTGAAGAGGACGGTTATTGGATAGGACGTACCGAATACGAT
>CAMHEP010000086.1 GCA_946184195.1 uncultured Bacteroidales bacterium
CGTACGACCTACCGCATTGAAGACCTATCTAATCTGGATGCCGTCATTGATCATTTCACCAAGAATAAGAAAAGGCAACTGCAAAAAGCCCTTAGTCTCCACGCTGAGCATGACCGAATCAATGCCGAACAGTTCTATCGTTTCCATACCCATTGTCTTGTAAGCAGGCGTCAACATATCAGTTATAGCCGTGAGTTCTTCCTTGTTCTTGAGCAGAAGACTCGTCGACTGGGTCAAAGCGAGATACTGACCATCTGTAATGCTGATGGCGATATTTATGCAGCAGCCTTTTTGGTATGGGATAACCGTTCCCTCTATTATCTCATACCTTGTCTCGACATGGAGCAGAAGGAGAGCGGCGCCGGAGCCTTGCTTGCCTTGGAAGCCATTAAAGTAGCGCGAGAGAAGGGTGTTGCGATGGATTTCGAAGGAGGGACAATGAGTGGTGTAGCGAGTCACTATAAGCAGTTTGGTACGACCAAGACCTCCTATTTTGCTGTTGAGCGTTATTATAAACGCTGGTTTAGACTGGCTATTTTCTGGAATTGGATTAACGGATTGCGCTATCGATGAAAGTACTCTTTCTGAGCGAGTGGTATCCGCATCGGTATGATGCGATGGCTGGCTTGTTTGTACGCAAACATGCCGTAGCCGTGGCACGCCAAGGGGTAGACGTATGTGTACTCTATCTGCACCATGACGATACACTGACTCACCGAGAGATAATCGAGCAACACACTGAGTCCGTCCGGGAGATTTATGTCTACTATCCATCCCGGTATCTTTCCGCTCTGCAAGCCGGATGGCAATACACTCGCTCACAATGGGGAATGCCGGACATCTGTCAGTTGAATGTAATCACCAAAAATGCGATTCTCCCTCTATGGCTGAGATTGCGATTTCATATTCCCTATATTATAGTGGAGCATTGGACGGGATACCTCCGGCAAAATGGTGCCTATTTAACAGGTCCCAAAGCTCACCGTCTCATTGCTCAAACAGCTGTACATCATGCTGCAGCCATAGCTACTGTATCCGATAAATTGGCAGAGGCTATGCAGGATTGCGGACTGCTTCACCCACGGTATGAGCGAGTGGATAACGTCGTGGACGATTTCTTCTTCAAGAGAGCAATCCGATCTCCACACAAGCCTCTTAATCTTCTGCATATCAGCTGCTTTAACGAACGGGCAAAGAATGTGAAAGGTTTGCTCCGTGCCGTTAGAAACGTATGCAAACAGCGCACAGATTTTACACTTACCATAGTCGGTAATGGCATCGATTATACTGCCGTACGTTCCTATGCCAATCTACTCCGTTTCCCTGACGGCATCCTCCGTTGGACAGACGAACTGCCCCCCGAGCAAGTGGCAGAGCAGTTTGACTTTGCCGATGCCTTCTTGCTCTTCTCACATTACGAGACTTGTGGAGTGGTACTCTTGGAGAGTCTGGCTACCGGTACCCCCATTATTTCAACACCTGTCGGTATAGCTCCGGAGATTATCACACCCGATAACGGCATACTCATCGCAGAGGGTAACGAAGCATCTCTAACCCAAGCTATCAACAGGTTGCTCGACCATCCTGACTCGTACAACCGTCAAACGATACGAGCCGCAGCAGCTCCCTTCTCCGAGGAGGCTGTAGGTAAAAAACTCCTAACCATCTATAATACCTATGCACGGCTTTAATATCAGTTCTCACACCCGCTTGGAGTGGTCTCTATCGCATACCGGCCTTATCCATAATCACACACAATGTGGACAATGGCATATAGAGAGGTACACGCTCCCTAAGTTCCTTGAGGATAAGCTTTGGCTAGACACGGCCGACCTCTTTATTGCTCTGGAAGGAGTTATTCTCAATACTGACGAATTATGCTCCGATTTCAATACGACATGGCAGCAACTGATTCCGCTATTATATCGAACAAACGGGCCTTCTTTCGTCAGCAGACTGCGTGGCTCATTCTGTGGAGTTGTCTACGATAAGACTAACGATACGCTCTTCGTATGCAACGACCAGATTGGAAGTAAGATGCTTTTTTATACAAGCACTGACGGATGCTTCTGCCTTTGTTCCGACCTTCATACACTAAGCCGCAACCTACCCCGCACCGAACCCGACAACATTTTTATCGGCGACATTCTCGACAAGGGATATGCCACTAATAATCATACTTTCATACAGGGCGTCCATCGCCTCATGGCCGGCGAATATCTGATGGTCAGGGGGACTACATGCAGCTGCCATTCCTACCACCATTTTGATAACACACCACACAAGTATGACGAGGCTACCATGCTCGCCGAAACAGACCGCCTCTTCAGACAAGCTGTTCATCGAGTGTTACGCAAGAATGAGCAGGCACACCTTAGGCACTTCTTCCCGCTCAGTGGTGGACTGGATTCACGTATGTGTCAATGGATAGCCCATAATTTAGCAACAGCGCCTATCATCAATTTTACCTACTCACAAAGTGGTCACTACGATCATCTGCTCCCTCAGGAGATAAGCCGTTATTTAGGCAATCAATGGGTATTTTTCCCTCTGGATGGAGGTAATTACATTACCGATATTGACACGGTATGTGCAGACACTGACTGGATGCACAATTACATGAGACCGGTGGAAATTGATTATTATGTACGTTCTACTGACTGGCAACAAGTGGGGGTCGTGCTCACCGGAGTCAATGGAGATAACATCCTTTCCGCCGATGTGGACAATCGTCGCGAGATAGACCGTCTTTACACGCTGGGATTTAATGCCAATAGTTTGGGGTCACCACTGGTACTCCAACATGTCTCTGAATCCTATTCGCCCTTTTGTGATGTGGATTTGCTCTCCTACGTCATGCATATTCCTACTGCCAAACGGCGCAACTATCAATTCTATGACAGGTGGATACTGACATATTACCCCGAAGCAGCGCAATGGCACCATAAATATGAATCTATTGGCCACCGTCATTCGATGCTCACCATTATGGGGCGACATATCCAAGTACGTGACCTTCCAAGACGTATATTCCTGTATATAGGTCGTCATATGGGATGGCGTGATCAAGACTTGGCTCTGCAGGAATCCATGAATCCATACGATTTATGGGTACAGCAGAATCCCCACATTATGGAGGCATTTGCCGATTACTATACTCGCTGCATGCCGCTCGTTCAAGACGATGAGCAACGTCGTCGTTGTGAGCATATCTTCCGTCAAGGATCTATCATGGAAAAAGGCAAAGTGCTCACCATCCTTTCTGCCCTACAACACCTATTTCATAATTGATGCGAATGACCATCCGACATACACTACAACGACTTAGAGAGACAAAGGTTCTGGAGAACTACTCCTTCATGACCGCACTTAATGTGGTGAGTGCACTCATCTCCTTTTTCATTTATCCGTATGTGGTATATCGAACAGGGAAAGACGCATTCGGTGTATACCCGTATGCTTTAGCATATGTACTGATATTCCAAACTATCATCGACTTCCGTTTCGGCACTCCTTCGGCAAAAAATATTGTTCTTCATCGCGACGACCCTGCCGGCAAGGAATACATTCTCTCGCAGGTCTTTACTGCAAAATCTCTCTTGTGGACACTTTGCACGCTAGTCTTCCTTACTATGTTGTGTTGGATGCCCGGTATACGGGATAATAGACTTATTTTCATCGCTACCTATCTACAAACACCGGCAAGCGTACTCTTTCCTACATGGTATTTCCAGGGAATCAAACAAATGCGTACCGTCACCTATATCAACCTAACCTGCAAATTGCTGGCTGTTCCTATTATTCTGCTATGCGTACGCAGTGCTGAGACGCTATGGGTATATGCCTTTGTTAACTCCATGGCACTCGTCATAGGTGGTATAGTTGCCATGTTCATTATTCGATACCGAGACGGACTGCATATACGGTTATTGCCTATACGAACCTTAGGAGGACTTTTCCATGAGGGCTTGCCGTTCTTCCTCACCGGTATAACGGAGCAACTCAAGGAGGGATTTATCACGGTACTGATTCGCCATGCTTTTGGCTTTGGGGATGTGACGCTATATGACATAGCTCGCAAGATTGTGGCTATTCCTATGATGTTTACCAGTACCATCAACGATGCTCTTTTCCCTGAAGTGATGACTAATCCGGCTCCCGAACGAGTACGACGCATACTGCGAGGTGAACGTTTTATCGGTTTCACCATCTCGCTCATAGTAACTATTTTTGCATACCCTGTCATATGGATACTCTTCGGTAAAGAGATGCTGGATGCTTATCCTCTGGCAGCGATACTGAGTTGGACCATCTACGCATACCTACTAGTCAGCGTACATCTGGATTTCATCTTTGTTCCCAATGGTAAATATTATCTCGTGGCACAAAACCAATGGGTAGCACTCGGTTCATGTATACTGATTGCCGTTGTCGGACTACTCCTTTACCCTCATATTATAGTCGTGGCATTAGCCGCCACCTTGTCAGGTTTCGCAGAGATACTTTTTTGCAGATTGGCAGCACGAAAAAAGAATATTTTCTAAGAAAAAAGCAAGATTATTTGCTTATTTCAAAAAAAAGCAGTAAATTTGCACCCTGAAATGTGGAGATGCTATCTATAATCTCCCTTGTAAAAAGAATAATTTTAGAATCATAATACTATGCAACTCAAAAAATCACCAGAAGCGAGCCTTGAGGACAAAAAGCTTATATATGCCCTCATGGGATTGGTTTTCGTCCTGAGCGTGTGCTATGTCGCGCTCGAATGGACGGAGAAGGAAGTGACCAAGTATGAGGTTGCTGATATGGATTTCCAATTTGAAGAGGAAATCGAAATTCAGCAAACCAGTCAAGAGACGACTCCACCGCCTCCACCACCACCTGTACAGGAAGTGGAAGTACTCAATGTTGTTGAAGACGACAAAGAAGTAGAGACCATTGAGATTAATACTGAGGATAAGAAGGACGAAGTAGTTGAGATTGCAGCTCCTATAGAGGCTCCTGTCGAAGAGGAGGAAGAGGAGGTTATCTTCCAAGTTGTTGAAAAAATGCCGGAGTTCCCGGGAGGTGTACAAGCCCTAATGAAATATCTCGCTCAGAACATCAAATATCCTGTTATTGCTCAGGAGAATGGTATTCAGGGACGTGTTATCTGCCAGTTTGTGGTAAACAAAGATGGTTCGATAGTAGATGTTGAGGTAGTTCGTAGCGGTGGCGACGCTTCGCTTGACAAAGAGGCAGTACGTGTCATCAAGACCATGCCAAAATGGAAAGCCGGTGAACAACGTGGTAAAGCAGTACGTGTTAAATATACACTGCCTGTAAGTTTCCGTCTGCAATAATACGACATTTATCATTCGCGGTCGAATAGCCGCATCCATGCACCATCACGATGGAACTTAGCCATCGAGGCATAGAATATTGTAAGGGTGTCGGCGCCAAACGCGCCGACATTCTTCGTAAAGAGTTGGGGGTTCAAACAGCTCTTGACCTCTTGCATTATTATCCCTATAAATACATAGACCGTAGTCGTTTCTATGCTATCCACGAAATCGAGGACGAAGACACCTATGTACAAATAGTTGGCCAAATTGTGGATTGGCAGACTATCGGTGTAGGTAAAGCGGCTCGTCTCAGTGCTACTTTTACCGATGGCAGACATACTATTGAACTCGTCTGGTTCAAAGGTGTTCAGTACGTCAAGTTGGAAAAGGGTATCGACTACCTACTCTTCGGTAAACCATCACGCTTTAACCATCAGTATAATT
>CAMHEP010000087.1 GCA_946184195.1 uncultured Bacteroidales bacterium
TTATAGGTCGACTGTCGTGCATCCGTATAGCGAAAAGCTGCCGTCATGGTCCATCCGCGCAAAATCTCCATCGAGGCTTCTACCTGCCAATTATGTACAAAATTCTGCATACCACGATTATCCGACATGTTGTAGAAATAGACCTTATCACCCGCTCTATCCAAGTCGGTGATGACACCGTCAACAAAACGTGTATGGTAGTATTCTCCGGTGAGTTGTAACTCCCGCTTACCAACCGGTATATAGAAAGTCATGGTCACACCAGCATTGACAGCTTTTTCCTGGTGCAGAGTGACTGCAGGAATCCAGCCACGATTACTTACCAAATAGGCAGCATTGTCGGCAATAAGATTCGGTGTGCGGTAGCCCATGCCTACACTGCCTCGTAGTGTCCACCAATCGAATGGGGCATAGCGCACATTGACACGAGGAGTAACAAAGGCTCCATAGCGTGTAGAATAGTCGGCACGCAGTCCAGCCAGCAGCGTGAGAATCTCCTTATACGTATACGTATATTCGGCAAACACGCCGGACGTCAGTTCGTCCCTATTCAAATCGTACATGCCGTAGCGATTAATGTTCTCCTGATACCTATCGTAGTTGATACTCAAACCTGTTGACAATTTATGTCCGTGGTTATCAAGCGAGTCGATAGCTGAGTCGTCGAAGTCGGTCTCAAAGATAGCATTGAGATATGTGTTGAGTTGAGTGGCTTTCCATGTCGTGGGTCCATAGTGATTGTTTTGGTCGTGGTATGACACAGATGTGATGATTCCCAACGACCGATTCAACTCATGGTCCAACACGATACCATTTTTCATGAAGCCATCCAGTCTCCAAGTCCCCAAATCTATCTCATAGGGGTTGGTTAGTGCCTGTTTTGCCTCCGAAGTATGCCCAGCCATACGGCGGTCGTAGATACCGCGTACCAATACCTGTCCGACATAGTGTCCCTTACTGATATACCATCGATTGAGAGCATCTACGTTATAGCCCCGAGGCATATCCAAGAATCCGTCCTTATTATGATCTATCTCCAATCCTCCGCCGTCAGCATGCACCATCACCCCGGTGGATGCATGTTCGCTCACGTTCCATGCCCCTGTCACATTGGCCTCAGCATGCAAATCCTTATTAAGCATTGCATTAACTGCCACAGGATTAGCCGTTTGCGGTTTGAGGTACTCTACATTGATTTGTCCTGTCACCGACTCATATCCATTGCGAACAGAGGATGTTCCCTTACTGACCTGAATAGCATCCATCCATGGTCCGGGTATATAATCCATCCCATACGATTGTGCCAATCCACGTATATTAGGGGTATTCTCGGTAAGCATCTGTACATACATACCGCTTAGTCCGAGCAATCGTATCTGTTTAGCTCCGGTGGCGGCATCAGCATATGCCACATCCACAGAAGCGGATGTCTCAAAAGATCCGCTTAAGTTGCAACATGCCGCCTTACACAATTCGGCACCATTCAATGTCTGTACATCCACTGCACTCACCCTTGAACGTGTAACGGAGGCACGCCGTTCCGTCACCTGCAACTCATCCAGTTCCAAATCCTCCGCTTGTTGTGCAAATGTTACCAGCGGAACCACACTCATCCACAAGCCTATTACTATTGTCAACACAGTCTTTCTCATCCCAATAAACTCCCTATTTGATACACAAGAAACGACATACACCACGCCAATAGCAAACTATGCACCACGGTGAACCATGCCCATACACGTCCCGCTTCACGATGCAAAGTAGCGATTGTGGCGATACAGGGGAAATAGAGCAACACAAAAAGCATGAAAGTGAAAGCAGTTAGTGGTGTAAAAGCACCAAACGCCGCATCACCATGGTACAGAATCCCCATCGTCGAGACTATCGCCTCCTTAGCCGGCAGACCGGTGAGCAGGCAAACAGACATCTTCCAATCGAAGCCCAATGGTTTCATAATTGGTTCCACCCAATGCCCTATCATCGCCAAATACGAATGCTCCAGGTCCAGACTACGCGTCGGGAAATATGTCAATGCCCATATGACTATACTCGCCCATATAATGACCGTTCCTATCTTCTGCAGGTAGTCCCAAACACGCTCCCATATATGTCTCAATGTTTCACGCCAGCTGATAGCATGCAACTCCGGCAGGATGTGTACATCGTCGAAATTATCCTTTTTGAACCAAGGTGTCTTTTTCATCACTACGGCAAACAATATCGATAACATGACTCCGATGGCGTACATAGAAATCATCACCAATGCCTTATGATTCGGAAAGAAAGCACTCACAAAAAGCATATACACGGGTATACGTGCCGAACAACTCATAAAAGGAATCATCAGCATCGTCAGTGTCCTATCCTTCACATTATCTATATCCCTTGCCGCCATGATAGCGGGCACATTACACCCGAATCCCATCAGCATCGGTATGAACGAACGTCCATGTAGTCCCAAACGGTGCATGATAGTATCCATCAACATGGAAGCACGTGCCATATAGCCTGTATCCTCCATGATACTGAGGCAAAAGAATAGAATGATAATATTGGGAACGAATGATAGCACTGCCCCAACTCCCTGCACCACGCCGTCCACACACAAACTGGTGAGCCATCCTGAGGGCAAAACTTCATCGAGGTAAGTACAAAGTTTGTCTATTCCTGAGGCTATCCACTCTTGCGGATAAGCGCCCAGCGCAAAGGTAAATTCGAATACCAAATAGAGTAAAAGAATAAGGATAGGGAAACCAACCCACTTGTTAGTGAGCACTTTATCCACCTTAGATAACAATTTCTTATTTACTTTCTTGACTTTATTCATAACCACATATCACATGCCTTCAAAAATGGGTTGCAAAGGTAGTGCTTTTCTTTCACCTGCACAATCCCTATAAATGGGGATTTAATGATATTCGTTTGCCCGACGTCCACATACGTTCAAGAACGGACAGAAGCCGGAGCATTTTCCTTCCTCCACCTGCATAGCCCGTTGCGGATTATCGGTAGCGAGTGCCCGGCTATTGGTCAGTATCTCCTCTACCAGTAGAGTCAGGCCTTTCATAAACTCCTCACCGCAGGTAACGTAGTTCACAGGTTCTCCGTTGATAATGAGTCCATTGACAACTTTATCACTCTTACGTCCGGGGAAATAAATGACAGGGGTTATCATATGGTCCTTATCCTCAGGATGTTCGGCTATCCAAGCGGCAGCATAGAGCATTGTCTGCAGGTGATAGACAGGGTTGTTTGTTTGTTGAAACACTTCACTCATCGCCTTGACTTGCAGACGTTCGTCATGTCCTTTTCCTGTCTTATAATCGACTATACGTAGCAGTCCGTTCAGTCGGTCCACACGGTCAATACGCCCACCAGTAAAGAGGTTACCGTATTGAGTGCTGAGAGGTAGACGACAATACTGCTCCAGAGCCATGAGTTGTAAACCACCTGTTTCACTGAGTTTCTGATCCGCCTGAATAATACGTGCAACATATTTTTTCACCACCGCTGTCTCAATGGGATGTTTGGTCGTGTCGAAACGCACGTGACCTAATTCTTCGTTGAGTCGTATTTCTGCCTCACGGATTTTTTGGTCCACACGGTCCGCTTCCGCGTGATTCCATTGCTGCGGTTGTTCGTAGAGCAGCAGCATTGTTTCGTGTGTGAGACTCCCCAATTCGGCTCTATTGTAGAGCGGTTCCTCTTCGACGGGCTCAGGTAGTCCTCTCACGTATTTGAGATAAAACTGCATCGGACACGTGAGGTAGGTATTCATGGCGGATGGGGAGAGAATAAGCGGATTCCCGTTCTCCCGACATAACTGTCCATCGGACGAAACATGTAACAAAGAGAGCAGATTGGGCATCTCAGGATCAAAGAGCGCAGGCTCCGCGTGATTCACCGTATTGCTCTCAATGAGCAACTGCTTAGTCACCGAAAAATCATCCGACAGCATCATTTGTCTCAAGAATCGCGACATCGTGCTGCGGTTCAGTTTACTCTCTGCCGACGTAAACACGAGTGTTACATCTTCTGCCCGCGTTATAAGTCGGAAGAAATTATATGCATACACATCTGTAGCTTCCTCGTGAGTCTCGAGTCCATATTGTTTACGCAGATAGAACGGTATGTAGGATCGGTCCGTCACGGCATTAGGCACGACACCTTCTTCTACGTTAAGCACCAGCAGATGATCTACGTCCAATGCACGTGTCTCCAACATTCCTGTCACCTGGATATCGGTGAGTGGTTCGCCATGGAAGGGGAAGGTTAATCCCTCCAAGTATCGACGCACGATAAGACGCAGAGTCCGCAGATTAGTTATCTCGTCGAACATCCGTTCTTCGCTGAGCGAATCCGCCAGCTTCAACAAAGCTGCCCGCGTTTGGTAAAGACTCTCTCCCCTGAGTAGTTCATGCCAACTCATCGGTACTTGGTCCTCATCATCTACTCTTTCTGAGACGGGTTGTGTGAGCGCCTGCAGTTTTTCGTCAACGAAGTCAGCCAATCGTCCCAGCACCTCTCTATACGTCTCACCCGATTGTACATCATTATGCTTATCGTGCAGCCATGCGTCTATCTCGGCGAAGACCGTGGTTCTTCGCATCGGAAATCCCTTCGTAATATTTATACGCTCGAAACGTATATCCTCTTCTCCGCTCGGGAGAGCATAAATAACAGCCTCAAGCACCTGTTCGTCAGCAATCACCACAGCAGACTTATGCCCACTCTGATGATGCTCTTTGAGCCAAGTATATACCATCTGTGCCTGACTATGTGCAGAGGCCGTTGAGACGATAGTCACGGGTTTATGCGGTTGCCAGGGTTGTGGGGTAAGCCGATTGCCAAAACGTTCAGCGTTGCGTGTCACCCAACGGAAAGCATGTGTATTAGCACTGAAACCTGTTGGATATTCCCAATAGAAATCTGCACGGTCAGTATCCTTTAGTCGCTGCATCAGTTCCTGTTCTGCCGGAACAAGGAAATTAAAACCAGCAAAGATATAACGTCTTTTAAGCCGCAGCTGCACATAGTCACTATCCCAGTTCTCCAGGACATTGCGCATACGTGCTCCTTCGTAGGAACGGTCACCTAAGGCATCATGGAAGCGATGGTATATCTCATCCAGATGCAACCATAGTTGTTCGAATACAGCACGTTTACTTCCGGCTGTTATATCCCGGTGAACACTGATAGAAATCAGGTCCTGCAGTCGTTCACGCACCTCATCATCTATATCTAATTGCTCAAGTTGTCGTGCATCTGCCGTGCTACATAGGAATGCGTCGGGCAGCACCAGAGGATATGCCTTGTCTATACCTGAGAAATCCTGAACTAATTGGCGTCCCCATGCATAGAAGGTCGCCAATGAGGTATAAACAGCCGCCCCTGATTCACGCATCACATCCCGATATACACGATAGAGGGTAGTGACGAGGTACACTTCGTCTGCCTGATAGCGTGTAGAGAGCGAGTTCTGCAGTTCGATAAGCGTCATCATCTGGGGCAACCGAATGGGATTAGTCAGATGAGCCGCCTCGGCATGACGCACGATGTACTCCTTCACAGCCAATGCCGCACGACGTGATGGCACCACCACGCCTAACTCACCTATGCCGTCCCAACCATAACGACGGATAAAGTCTTCTACTACCTCTTCAAGAAAAGCTTTCATACCCTATTCTCTCTTCTCGCTCACTGTTTCCATTTCACCCGATTGGGCATACCATATATATCCTTCGACATGCGGGAATCCCAT
>CAMHEP010000088.1 GCA_946184195.1 uncultured Bacteroidales bacterium
GTCATGGACCTTTTGGGCGGAGGTGATAGTCCTCTGGTACAAGCGTATCAGGTGGGGGCTATCTCTACGGACGATTTTATTGATGCTCTCATGCCCGTGTGTCACCCGGGTACACAGCGACGTCAACTGGTCGACGCTTGGATGGCAATGCTTATAGGGTTGCCTTACCATCGTCTGGAAGTAATCAAGGCTCTTAAGGCAAAAGGTGTGCACGTGTATGTGCTCAGTAATATTAACGAGAGTCATGTCGAATGGACCCTTCGCCATTTCCATGAGTGCGGCGCCACGGATTGGGACGGACTTTTTTTCTCCAACGAGATACATCTGGCTAAACCCGACGCGGCTTGCTACGATTATGTGCTCACTCATGCCGGAATACGTGCCGACGAGACCCTCTATGTGGATGACCTCAAGCAGAATATAGAGGCCGGCGAACGGGCGGGTTTCCATTGCCTGCAGGCACAGGGGGACGAGTGGATTGAGCCTGTTAAGAATATGTTCCACCTCGAATAAATCTACACCGTCTATGTATGCACTTATTACAGGAGCGTCCAGTGGCATTGGTCTAAGGTATGCCGAGGCCTTGGCTCGTGATTACCATTATGACTTACTTCTTGTCTCTAACCAGGAACGCGAATTGGCGGAGGTGGCTACTTCGCTTAGCCATGCCTATCAGGTTCACACGGATAGCCTCTGTATGGACCTTAGTGATGCGAAGGCTGCCAATCGCATCTATGCCTATTGTGCGGAGAAACAGTATGAGGTGGAGGTGCTGGTCAATAATGCCGGCATGCTTATCTTCGAGCCTTTTGTCAACGTACCGGAGCGCAAGATACAAACAATATTGATGCTTCATATGGTGACGCTGACCAAACTATGTCGACTATTTGCACCATCGATGTGCCGTCGTCGGAAAGGATATATACTCAATATGTCGTCTATGTCCGCATGGATGGCAATGCCGGGTATACAGTGCTATAATGCGACAAAGAGTTATGTCCTCAATTTCTCTAAAGCACTATGGTATGAGTTATACGACTCTGGGGTGCATGTGTTGGCTATGACACCCGGATCAACGGATACTGGCTTGCTGCCTTTCCCGCCCGCTTTCGCGCGTTTACTGCGTGCCGTGGGTATCACCATGTCACCGCAAACATTGGTGCGTCGGGCATTACGCAAACTCTTCCACTCGCGCCGTAAGCAATATATGCCCGGTGTGTGGAATCATATCATCGTGCCTGTTATCAACCATCTGCCTGATTGGCTCGTCTTTGCGATCATGCATAGGATGCCGGCTATCTTCACACTCAAACTATAAGATGATTCTTTAACCACTATTTTATATGAAAACAATCGGAAATATTCTCTGGGTCATCTGCGGTGGCTTGCTTACCGCGGTGCTTTATTGGATGGCTGCTATCCTGTGTTGCTGCACAATCATCGGTATACCTTTCGCAGTTCAACTTTTTAAGATTGGTCTCTTTGCCTTATGGCCTTTCGGCAGTGAGATGGTGGATAGTACCGAGAGTGGGGGATGTATCAACGTGGCAATGAATGTCCTGTGGGTCTTGCTCGGCTGGTGGGAGATAGCGCTCGTCCATCTGGTGATAGGACTGCTCTTTTGCATTACGATTATAGGCATTCCCTTTGGCTTACAACATTTCCGTATCGCCATTGCCTCTCTCATCCCCTTTGGCAAGGAAATCCGGTAGGAATATCTGATACGCTACTTCGCAGTTCATGCACTGCTCACTTTGACAATAGACCGTATATAGGTGTATCAGCGCCTGACTGTCCGCTGCATTGCTGACCTTCTGACCCATCATCTGCCATTGGCGGATGATGGTGTTTTTTTCGGCGGGTAGTTCACTGAGTCGTTGTATAGCCTCCTGCTCCTTACCTCGGGCATAGAGATAGGGTATAGCGGTGTTGATGAGGATACTGCGTATGGCATCAATGCCCATCGGTAATGTCTCTACCTGCATACATGCCTCCATCTGGCGCATCGTCTCACTCTGCATGAGACGGGAGAAGAGAAACTCCGAGTCGTATAGTAGGGCTGCAAACTGCCTTAGCCTTACGTCGGGGAAGTTCTGTGGGCGCATTCGCGCATATTTCCATAGGTTACCGTCAATGGGTGTGAGTGTGTACTTATGTCTGAGGAAAGTGTACTCTTTCCATAGTCGCTCATACTCCTCGCTACGGAGACGCGGACGCGTATACCGATAGCTGGGGTCGAGTATGCCCGCTTGTCCCATCAGGAGGGCTGTCAGTTGGAAAAGGTTACTCTTATGCTTGAGTAGTATCTTCAACGGCGTCTGTATAGCCACCATCTCAAAAGGTATACCGTTGGTGTGAAAACCGAAACTATGTGCCATACTTATGTAGAAGGCATCGTCCCAACTGCCTTTGGTGATGGTGAGCAGTCGTCCGATGGACTGGCTCTTGCATCGCAGGCGATGGCGCAGCAGCGTCTCTTTCCATCCGAGGGTGATGAGTTCCGGCTCACGGAGTAGTCGCTGAGTACAGGGACTATGTTCCAATGTGCTGTCCATATGTCCTGCTTGACCCATGAGTCCCTTGAGATAGTCTTGGTCAGCCGGATATTGCAGCACACACTGAGGGATGAGTTGCCCGCAACTGTTCCTCACTTCCTCGTCTGCCTCACGCACAACATGCAGGATGATGTTGTCGTACGCGGCATCGGTATCGTGGTGGTGACGGTACCAGTCCGACGACTTGAGGTGTATCTCTATATTTCCCGCTATCTCGATGGACTGCTTACCGTCCGGATTACTCAGCCTGAGACGTACGTTGGTAAAGTCCGGTCCTGCGTCGCGATTATGTTGACCTACATGCAATACCTCTACCGTCCTGCCGTCGGTAGTGCTCTGGCGGTAGGGGAGGAATAGCCCCTGTTGCCATATGTAGTGTATCAGTATCTCGGGGAACATTTTTATCGCGTGGCGATAAGTATGCGTTTAACCACATTCTTCACGCTCTGAAGCAGGTACTCCGTAATCCATTCCGGCATGTTGTTGCTCCATCGTTGCGGATGGGTGGTAAACATAATCTTATCGGGTAACGGCTCTCCCTGTGACTCTCCGCGTAGGGCACGTATCACATCGTCTGTCGTGTGAAAGGACCAACCACGGCGTATCCATTCGTCCTGATGTTCGGGAATCTTATCGCGTACCGACACTTTGTATCCGTCCCAACATCTACCGGTATCCGTCAGGTAGAGGAACGTCCCGAAGTCGATGTCGAAATAAGGCTCGCCGATGATGCCGTAGTCATGGTAGTTATACGCTTTCTGACCATCAGGACGGCTACGCCATAGGTCACGGCTGTCATAACGGCTTTGCGGGGCACCATGCATACAGATGGTGCGTACGGGGTACATGTTGCGGAAATAGTCCAGCCATTTGATGAAGTGACGCATGGCTGCATCAACGTCTCCGTGACAAAGCGACATGTCCTCGTAGTGGTAACCTATCTCATGCCCCATGGTGGCAATGGTGTGTATCACCGAGGGTTGAAAACTCTGCTTCACTACACGGAAATAATAACTCGCTACTGCACCCCTCTCTGTCTCCAACTCTGCGGTAGCCTTGCTGTTCCGTGCACGTTTGTCCACATCGTGACGCAGTATCACAATCTTCTTATCCTCCAGCAATTTGGCAGAGTCTAAGTATTGCTCAAAGGTCATAAACTGATACCCGGCCGCCTTGATGGCGTCTATCAGTTCGCCGTATTTAGTTAACGTAAAATCCATTCCAGTTCGTTGGCTAAACGTATCCCCGCTACATAGAGTTGCCATTCCATGGCGTCTTTGAATCGGTAGATATAGTGGTATGTGTTCGTGTCCTGCTCCTCTTGATAGGCATAGATGGCTTCGGTCAAATGGTAGGTGCGGATAAGGTCTTCTGCACGGCTCTGCATCTGTGGAGCTTTCTTCTTACCCACATCGTACTTGTCGCTTAGGAACTGCGCATACTCCTTATATCCGAATCCCCGACTCTCTATCATATTCTCGTCCCAAACGCGATGCAGGTTCGTCGGCTCGCCAAACCATTTCATCTTGACCGTGTTACCGCCCTTGTCGTCCATGTGTGCTACGTGCATCGGACAGTAACTGTCACCCACCAGGTGAATGAAAAATCTCATAGCGTCTACATGGGTCCTGTCCGCTGTCAACACGGTCTTGAGGCTATCTATCGCACGCCACATATTACCGCCTTCGCTCGGGTAATGACGGAGCGTCGCTACTACCTCTTCGTCACTCATACCGCCATTCAGGTCTTGGAAATGCCAGTCGTAACTGCTCGGATAGATGGTGTCCGACTTGATTTCGTCTGCCCAGTTCACCCAGGCTATCATACCATGCTGACCGAGCACTTTATCTACTTGCTTGGTCGCCCGTTTGCTCATGTGCATATAGGCAACCTCGGCGATGATACGGTGACCTTTGGGACCCCATGCCCACAGCGGCATACTTAGTGCACATAGTGCAACAATAATAAACCCTTTCCTCATAACTTATCACTTATCATTTATCACTTGCGGCTCCGCCGCGAAACACTCATAACTCATAACTTATCATACGCCTCCAGTGCCTTACGCAGCACAATCATCGCCTTGCCGAGCTCTTCCTTATTTAATATATAGGCCATACGAACCTGGTCCTTCCCCTCACCCGGTTCGGTATAGAAACCGTTTCCCGGTGCCATCATGATGGTGGCGAGTTCTTCGTTCTCGCCGATGGGATAACTGAAGTCTGTCAAACACCATGCGCAGAATTTCTCCGCGTCGTCCACCGGCAACTTGACCATCACATAGAATGCCCCCATCGGCGTGGGAGCGAAGACGCCGGGTATCTGGTTCAATTGGTCAATCAGGTAGTTACGACGCGATAAGTATTCGTCGTATACCTCCTCCATATATTCCTGCGGCGTGGAGAGGGAAGCTTCAGCTACTATCTGCCCGAAGAGTGGGGGAGAGAGACGTGCTTGACAGAATTTCATCACTGCCTGACGTATCTCTTTGTTCTTCGTGATGAGGGCACCGATACGTATGCCGCATTCGCTGTAACGCTTGCTCACACTGTCCACCAACACCACGTTCTGCTCGATACCCTCCAAGTGGAATGCACTGATATAGGGACGCTTGGTGTAGATGAACTCGCGGTATACCTCATCCGAGAATAGGAAGAGATTATATTTCTTCACGATATCGCGTATCTGCAGCATCTCCTTCTTGCTGTATAGATACCCGGTCGGGTTGTTGGGATTGCAGATGAGGATGGCGCGTGTCTTGTCTGTGATCTGTTTCTCAAATTCCTCCACGGGCGGCAACTTAAACCCGTCCTCTATGTGGGTCTTCACCGACTTCACCACAGCTCCGCATGAGATGGCGAAAGCCATGTAGTTGGCATAGCTCGGATCGGTCACGATAATCTCGTCGCCGGGATTCAAACAGGCCATGTAGGCAAACATGATGGCCTCACTGCCGCCGGCTGTGATGATAATCTCGTCAGGACTGAGGTCTATACCGTATTCGGCGTAGTAACTCACCATCTTCGACCTCAGCGAACGGGTCCCCTCAGAGGGAGAGTAGGCAAGGATAGACTCGTCAAATTTCCGCACGGCTTCCAGTGCGCACGCGGGAGTCTGTATATCCGGCTGACCGATATTGAGGTGATAGACCTTTATTCCGTTGCGTTTGGCAGCGTCGGCGTACTTGGCTAATTTGC
>CAMHEP010000089.1 GCA_946184195.1 uncultured Bacteroidales bacterium
GTGCGTCCAGATGAGGTTGAAGTTATGTGCCTCCTGATAGTCTGGCGTATTCCTTTCGCCCGTTACATCCGAGCGGTAGTTCATGCTGATATAGCCGTTGAACTTATAGCGCTTCACGTATTTGCTCTTGGCATATACGGCCCATGTCCCACGGGTATAGATATCGCCGGTCAGCTCCAAGTCTGCATAGTCGCTCAGCGCAAAATAATAACCGATGTTCCTGAGGTAGAATCCGCGCTGGTAGTCGTCACCAAAAGTGGGGATGATGACTCCTGAACTATATGTGTTGGTAAATGGGAAGAATCCGAATGGAATAGCCAGCGGCAACGGCACGTCGCCCACTACCATATAGGCAGGACCGGTGGATATGTGTTCACCCGGACGAACTTTGGCCTTGGTCATCTTCAGGTAGAAGTGAGGATGGTCATGGTGGTCGCAGGTCGTGTACTTGCCGCCTGCCATCATCATGTCTCTATCATTCGCTTTCTTGGTCCTTTCCGCTGTGACGTAACCTTCGCCTTGCTCGGTGACAACATCGCGAATGAAACCTTTCTTGGTGCGCATGTTGTAGGTTATTTCATGGCTCTCGTAACTATCACCGCCGTCTTTAAAGACCGGACGCCCCTTCCATTCCTCCTCAATCGTGTCCATCACACCGCTGGCGTAGATAAGGTTGCTATCCATGTGGATACGCATATACTCTGCCGTGAGCTCCATCGACTGATAATCCACTTTACTCTCGCCATGCAGCATCGCCATACCGTTACCCATCAATACAATGGAGTCCTTTGCCTCGTAGGCAATGGGGTATTCCAGTTTCTTGGGCTTCTCTGCGAGAGTGCTGCTTGCGCTATCCACGCGGACACTATCGATGGCGATACTGTCCGATGCAAGACCTACCATACGAATACTGTCTGCCGGCAGAGATGCAACCGGTAGACAACCCATCAGAAGGGCGAACAATCCTATTATCTTTACGCGTAAGCGCATATACGTGCAAAATAGCATGCAAAGGTACTAAAAAAAATGTACTCCTGCAAATCTAATTTTCCTTTTAGAATGTATTTGCGTCTATTTGTGGAGATTTTTTTTATAACAACTAAAATAGTTTTACTATTTTCTTGTATATTTGCATTCTTTTATTTATCTTTGCACGATATTTTCATTGGGACAATAATGCAGAACACGGAGATAGAACGTAAATTCTTAGTTAAGGACGACTCCTATAAGGTTTTAGCTACTCGCCATTTTGATATCTGTCAGGGATATATCGCTAAGGGCAACGGACGCACTGTCCGTGTCCGTATTCGTGATAAGCAGGCGTTCCTCACGATTAAAACGGCACCTCAACCCTCTGCTATAGCCCATTTCGAGTGGGAGAAAGAAATACCCTTGCAGGATGGTATGGAACTCTTGAAACGATGCTTGCCGGGACTGATTGAGAAACGTCGATGGATTGTGCCGAATGGTACGGTGGATGGGCACGAACAAGTATGGGAAGTGGATGAGTTTATCGGTAGACTGGAGGGACGCACCCTTGCTGAGATAGAACTTGAAAGTGAAGATGAATCGTTTGATATACCTGCTTTTATCGGTGAGGAAGTCACCGGACAAAAACAGTACTATAACGCAAATATGTAACACATGGCTACTTTATGGTTGAAATATAAACGTCTTTGGATAGCTCTGATAGTGGCATCGGTGATTCTGCTCTTTTTGGGGGCGGTATTGTTCTACCAATACTATCGTTTGGAAGTATGTAATTTCTCCTCCAACGATGGCGAATCGCATGGCTACTACCTGTATCCCGATATGTCGGTGGATTCGCTCATTGTGTTGATGCAGGCTGATTATACCATCGGCTCGGAGCGCAGTTGGCGTACACATCGCAGGTATTTGCACCTCAAAAAAGCGGAGCCCGGCTACTATCGTTTTCCGGCTCGATTGGGGGATAAACATCTTATCCGACGCTTGCAATTCGGCATGCAGACTCCTGTACATATTACTTTTAATCGTTCCATTCGGACAAACGAACAATTAGCGGGACAGTTGGCTAAATACTTGATGCTTGATTCGCTGGACATCCTCTCGCGCTTGTCTGATTCGCATTACATGGCTCGCTACGGCTTGAATGATCAGACATCGCGGTGTCTCTTTATTCCTAATACTTATGAGGTGTATTGGACTATCAAACCCGATGAATTGTTCGAGCGTATGCAGCGTGAGTATAAACATTTTTGGAACAATGAGCGGCGTCATAAAGCGGATTCAATAGGACTTACACCCGTTGAAGTGAGTATCTTGGCATCCATTGTGCAGAGTGAGACGCGTCGTGCTTCTGACTATCCCAATATCGCCAGCCTTTATCTCAATCGTTTGCATAAGGGGATGGCGTTGCAGGCATGCCCGACGGTTATCTATGCGACGGGGGATCTCAAGTTGCGACGCGTACTGAAGCGTCACCTCAAGATTGACTCACCGTATAACACTTATGTCAACCGAGGCTTGCCGCCGGGACCCATTCGCTGTGCTGACCAAGCGGGGATAGACGCTGTGCTCAATGCGCCTAAAACGAACTACCTCTACATGTGTGCCAACCCTGATTTTTCGGGGACACATATATTCTCCAGCACATACGGCAATCATGCCTCTGCTGCTCGTCAATATCAACGCGAACTCGATAACCGCGAGATACGATAATGCCATGATTTGGGATAATAACGACGATATTCGACTTGTCTGTTGTGATAATTCCCGCCGTGCTGTGCAGCATGGCTTGGATGATTGTCGCGAGGAGAGACGCCCCTATGTCTTTATCACTCCCACAATGAATATTAAGCCGCTCCATCGGCTCTTGGTACCTGTCACCATGCTGGAGGAGGAGATTTATAAGGCAGAGATAGCTACCTATTTAGCGCGTAAAACAGGCGCACACATTGTGCTCCTGACTGCGAATGACTATGGATCCCATGCCCGTCAGAATACCAATCGTATTGTTACCCATATCAAGGCAGTCGCCGAGAGAACGGGACAATCGCTTACATACGAGGTACTGATGGCGCACAAGGATTCTTTCTCACTCATGAAGGAAGCGGCAGAGCGGCAGCGGGACTTCAACCACGACCTGCTCATACTTACCGCCAGTCGCGATTATGGCTTGGATGATATACTCTTCGGACCGCCGGAAAGACATGCCATTCAGCGCTCGCTCGTTCCTGTCTTGCTGGTGAATCCGCGTGAGGATCTTTTCTCCTTGTGTGACTGATGTTAACTGTTTATATATCTGTTTATTACGCTAATATAAGACTTTGTTAAAATGTATACATTTATTGGTGCTCTGATTCTTCTTATTGTCGGCTATTTTACCTATGGCTGGCTCGTCGAAAAAGTATTCGGCATTGATACCGAATCCCCCACACCCGCTTTAACTAAAACCGACGGTGTGGATTTTGTTCCTATGTCGCCTTGGCGTATCTTTCTGGTTCAGTTCCTTAATATTGCCGGCTTGGGGCCTATCTTTGGTGCTATAATGGGTATTTTCTATGGACCGGCGGCTTTCCTGTGGATTGTGCTCGGTACAATCTTCGCCGGAGGCGTGCATGATTATCTCTCCGGCATGCTCTCTATTCGCAAGGGGGGAGCCTCCCTTCCGGATATCGTCGGAGACGAGTTGGGACAAGGGGTGCGCATCTTCATTCGTGTACTGTCTATTGTCCTGTTGGTTTTGTTGACCAATACTTTCCTTAGTGGACCGGCAACTCTTCTGCAGGGCTTGGCGCCTCTGCCTACTATGCCGTATCGTAATTATTTTATTCCGATGGTTTGGGTGGTGATTATTTTTACTTATTATACATTAGCTACCGTCCTGCCTGTCGACAAGCTCATTGGACGTTTCTATCCTCTCTTTGGAGGTATTCTTCTTTTCATGGGGGTAGGTATTGCGGTCGTGATGTTGGGATGGCACGCTGATGCCATGCCCGAACTGACCGATGGCTTGCACAATCGTCAAACTAACGGATTACCGCTTTTCCCGATGATGTTCGTCTCCATCGCATGTGGAGCTATCTCCGGCTTCCATGGCACGCAGTCGCCTATCATGGCTCGATGTGTCACGAATGAACGTCAGGGACGTATTATCTTCTACGGCGCCATGGTCGCTGAGGGTATCTTGGCGCTCATTTGGGCTGCGGCTGCCGGCACTTTCTTTGCCGACCCTGAGAAAGGACTCTACGGTATAGACGCCCTCCAACAGTTTGCTGCCGAGCATCCGGGGGAGAATATCGCTGCTCTCGTCATCGACCGTGTCAGCCGCTCATGGCTGGGAATGGTCGGCGGTATATTGGCTATCATTGGTGTCATCGCAGCACCCATCACTTCAGGCGATACGGCTCTTCGTTCGGCACGTCTCATCGTGGCGGATTTTATGCACATGGACCAGCGTCCTATCCTCAATCGTCTTAAGATTGCTATACCGCTCTTTGTCGCTGTCTTCGCCATGCTCTTTGTCGATTTCAATGTCGTTTGGCGCTATTTCGCTTGGACCAACCAGACGCTGGCGGTCTTTACCCTCTGGGCAGGTACCGTCTGGCTCTATAAGAACGGTAAGGGCTTGGGCTGGCTGATGGCTATGGCACCGGCTGTCTTCATGACCATGGTCTCTGTCAGCTATATCTTCATCGCTCCTGAGGGCTTCCGCTTCGCCGCATTGAACATCAGTTGGCTCGCTTACCTCATCGCCGCCTGCGTAACATGCCTTTGTATCATACTCTTTGCCCGCTTTGCTAAGCGTGTTTAAGGAATCCCCCCCTCTACGCTATGATTAAGTACGCCAATTTCGTCATTTCGTCGCCCGATGTGGCACAGTGTCCATCCGGATTAATAGCGGGCTCTAAACCCGCTGAACAACGTTATATCCCCGAGTATGCTTTTATCGGTCGCAGTAATGTGGGCAAGTCATCTCTCATCAATGCCCTCTGCCATAATCCCAAACTCGCTAAGACCAGCCAGAAACCCGGCAAGACACTCCTCATCAACCATTTCCTCATTGATAATAAATGGCACCTCGTCGATTTACCTGGCTATGGCTATGCACAGGCAGGGCAGACACAGCGCGAGAAATTGCGCCGCATGATTGAGCGCTATTGCCTCTTGCGACAAGAACTGACCAATATGTTCGTGCTGGTTGACTGCCGCCTCGAGCCGCAGAAGATTGACCTCGAATTCATGAACTGGCTTGGCGAGAATGGTATACCTTTCTCCATTGTCTTCACCAAGGCCGACAAACTCGGCAAGGACCGTCTGGCATCCAATATTGACATCTACAAGCGCCAACTTATGGAGACGTGGGAGGAACTGCCGCCCATCTTCATCACCTCTGCCGAAAAGAATACCGGTACGGAGGAACTGCTCGCTTATATCGAGTCCATTAACGCCACTCTTTAATACCCACCATTTAATACCCACCGTGTAAATTCCAACGTATAATTTACACCTTTCTAAGTCCTAACATAGTCCTAACATAGTCCTAACATGCTCGGGACATAGTCGGGATGTGCTCGGGCTTTGGTCAGGCTATGCTCGAGATATGCTGGAGAGAAAAAATGCATGAGAAAAGTGAGAATTGTGAGAATTCTTAGCCA
>CAMHEP010000090.1 GCA_946184195.1 uncultured Bacteroidales bacterium
TTACCCGTACGACAGTTTAGCAAACTGTTGGTTTCAGCCACTCACCCATCTCTCCTTCGTCAAAAAGCAGTGATTAAACCACTTTACTTTTGTCGGATTTATTTTTCCATCCGGATTATGCCTAACGGCGATACTGCTCGGACGGTTGGGCTTCGCTAAAACGTTTGTTTTACCAAAAGCGGGTGCAAAGGTACTGCTTTTTTCTGAAACGTGCAAGTACTTTGGCAATTTTTTTTTGAATTAGTCGATTTTTATACTTTTTAGTAGCTCGTCGACCAACGTTGAAATCTTTTTTGTGCCATCGTTGTTGACACAAATCGCGTTATCAGCCATCTGCCACTCTGATTGCTGTGCATCGATACGCAAGTGTATGCGCCGGAGATTTTCAGGAGTAGATAGATTATTATAGTCGCGTCTGAGCACACGTTCTATACGTACCTCATCGGGGGCAGTGACGAGAACTACATGGTCGCATAAGTCTGCCAACCCTGAGGAATAGAGGATAGCCGATTCGACGAAACAGAGAGATTGCCCCTCCATACGCCGCTGCCATTCTTGGAGGTCAAATCGTACGGCAGGATGTACCACCGCGTTGAGTCGATGGAGTAGGGTCGGGTTAGCAAAAACTCGTTGGGAAACCAGAGAAGTGAGATACCTATCACCCTCAAAAACCTCACTGCCGAAGAGCAATTCAACCTGACTGCGTACAGCGGGATTGTGAACGATAATATGTTTGGCTTGTTTATCCGAATCGTATACAGGATAACCACGGCGTACCAGTTCGGCTGCCAGCGTAGACTTACCGCTACCTATGCCGCCGGTAATACCAATGAGCGGGATAGATGATATGGGATGAGAGAGAGGCGTATGCATAGCAGTACGTGTTTAGAACTGGAAGTAGATAAATGGCTGCATATCAGCCGAGATAAACTGGTAGATTATGAAGACTGTCAAAACGACTGCCAAGAGCATCATCCATAGCGGCATATGGGCAAACCATAGGCGATAACGACGCTTGAAACGTTCAGGAAGCCAATGGATGAGCATGCCTAAAGAGAAGAGAATCACCACAATACGATACTCCCACAGGAAAGGCATGATGATTGCATTATTCCATGCTCCTCCAATCTGTGCCACCATATTCTTAGCCGTCTCCCATGCCACCTCGTTTGCCGTAGCCGGGTCGAGGTTGGAACTGGAACGGAAGAATAGTCGTGTGAAAGTGATGAAAACAAAGGTTTGCAATACAGCCCACACTATAGCTAACGGTTTACACGTCAGTCCTGCCAACCACATAACATATCGCACCAAATCTACTGTCCAAACAATAGTGAGCCAAACAAGCACAAGCATGCTTAGAGGTGTCTGCGCAAGCCAATGCCATATGATAACACCCAACCAGCATAATGTTAGCCCTGACATCCGTACATGCCATCCCATCTGCTTCCATATCTTTGCGACAATCATACCGATTCCGTTAAGTCCTCCCCAGATGACAAAGTTCCAGCTTGCTCCATGCCACAAACCTCCGATGAGCATGGTCAGGAACGAGTTGAAATTTCCTGCCCATAGTTTCTTAACAGGTCTTCCGGCAATCGTTCGGTTGCCGCCTAAAGGAATATATACATAGCCTTTGAGCCACCTTGAGAGCGACTGATGCCAACGTCTCCAAAACTCCTGCGGGTCACGGGATTTATAAGGAGAGTCGAAGTTCTTAGGCAAATAAAACCCAAAGAGCATTGCCACACCAATGGCTATATCCGTATAGCCGGAGAAATCTGCATACACCTGCATCGAATAGGCAAAGAGCGCAAATAGATTCTCAAAACCTGAGAAGAGCAGGGGATTATCGAAGACGCGGTCGATGAAATTAACCGCCAAGTAGTCGCTCAGCACAATCTTCTTCACCAGGCCGTTTAGTATCCAGAATACCGCTATTCCAAGCCATCGACGCGATAGGTGGAAGGGTTTATACAGTTGCGGCACAAACTCGCTGGCACGGACGATAGGACCCGCTACCAGTTGTGGGAAGAAAGCTACATAGAAGGCAAAGTCCCAAATGTTCTCCACGGGCCGTATGGTACCTCGATATACATCGACCGTATAACTAATGACTTGGAAGGTATAAAACGAAATACCTACCGGCAGGATGATAGTATCCACGATGGAATAGTGAGTACCAAAGATACTATTGACTACATCTACACCAAAATAGGCATATTTATAGTAGAATAACGCCGCGAGATCAATTAGCACCGAAATCCATAGCCATATCCGCATGTGTGAATGCTTGTTTTCGTAGCGCAAGGTATCTATGCGCTCGGCAATCAGCCAATTGGTTAAGGTCAACCCTGCCAGCAGGAGTAGGAATACACCTGAAGTCTTATAGTAGAAGAACCAACTGACGAACATCAGGTAAACATTTCTCAGATGCAAACGTTGTGGATCGTAGAGAAGTGCAAAGAGCGTATACACTACTGCCAAAAATCCCCAAAAGTAGAATTGCGTGAAGAGTAGCGGGGTATTAAAACTCAATATGTCGGATAATAGACTATTCATCGTTGTTCTATGAGCCATTGCCAAAGTTGTTCGCCGGCATGCATTGCTCCATTGCGTGTAAAATGTATATGATCCCGACCTGCCCAACCTTTCTCTACCCATTTGTGCATACTGCCTGCTCCACCCATGGCATGATACATCGAATAGTATGCAATATTTTGTCGCGACGCCATTCGTGCAAGTTGCTCGTCCATAACCGGTAACATGGGATAGGTCTGCATCCGACCGCCAATCATGGTCTCCATGTCGCTAGGACCGATGAAGAGGATAGATGCACGAGGTGCACAACGCTTAATGTAAACGACTTGTTTTTCGAGTGCAGAGACGGCTGCACGTACGGCATGTCTATCTTCTAAGCTGACAAGCGAGTTTCCACCATATTGCAGGATGATAAGGCGTGTATTCGTTTGCGCATAGAAGCGTTTGAGTTGGATAGAATCAATATTAGTGAAGATAGCACCTGACGAGCCGCGCATAGGCACATTGTCCACACTGACACCAGTGGGGGTCTCGAGCGATATACCATAAACGAGTCCGTCACCCTTAAAACGTATGGTACATTCAGTAGTGCTATCCGGCAAATCGATGTAGCCGTGATGAAAAATGCTGTCCGTATTCGAACTCAACAGAACGGAATAGTCTGCTACCAACTGGATGCGTGAGAAATAATGGTAACTATTGCGTTCATTGGTACGCGGCTTGATAGTCAGGGTAGCCCGTTCGTTTCCCGTCAGTTCAGCCGCTTGTCCCATAGGTCCGTAGAAACCGTCTTTACGTCGCATGGTGCGCGGTCCGTAGACCATATATCGTTTGGGACCTCCGGAGGTGGACTGCACTTGTCCGTTTAGGGTGAGTTGCTGAGTGATAGTACGGGTCGGGATGGTCTGGTGAAGCGGTATGAGTCCGACTCCTCCTCCGCCATAAAGACGCTGCAGGTGTTCGCGCAGCACCATGGTGATTCTGTCCTCCTCAATCTGCGAGTCTCCATAATGAACAACACGCATAGGATGTTCCTTGGCCATCGAGAGCGATTCGAAGAAACGTGCGAGGGCGCTCCTGTTGTTTACCTCTACTTCCGTGCTTGCCACGACTACAGGCTCCTCGTGGATTTGCTCGGCAATGACGGGGGCTAATTTGACGGATTCTTCTTTGACTGGTGCTTCCTTGATTGGTTCTGCCTTGACGGATTCTTCCTTGACGGATTCTTCCTTAACGGATTCTTCTATAGTAGTTTTAAGTTCTACTGTTTCAACACTATCCTCTGGATTTACATCTTCCACCGATGACGCGTGCGTCTCGTTACTCAACATCTCGGCGATAGTAGGCCAACGCAGGTCGTAACCTAATACTCGCATGCCGTTTTCCGGCCAAAAAGAGCATATCGCAGCTAATGCCAAGATGGTAAGCCAAATAAGCAAACTAATATATTGAGGTGTGGGATTCTTCACTGAATAGACTAATACTTATTTTTTCCAAAGGACCGTTGTAAAAAGTAGTAAAACTGTAAAAATCTCTAAACGTCCTATCAACATCACAAGGGTCATTACCCATTTGCCCAGCATCGGGAAATCGGCATACGTACCGAATGGACCATACTGCCCGATTGCCGGTCCAACATTACCGATAGCACTGACAGCAGCACCGATAGCTTCATCGAAATTGACACCTAAGGCGCAGAATATCAGCGTCGTAAGAACAAGGATGAGAATATAAAAAACCATAAATGCCATCACATTATTGGTGGTCTGCTGTGTAATAGGTCGGCCGTTTACTTTAACGGGTACTACGGCATTAGGATGGATACGTCGATTAAACTCAGCAGCACCACTCTTTGCAAAAATTGCGATGCGTATCCATTTGATACCACCAGATGTCGAGCCGGACGACGCACCGGTGAACATCATAAAGAAGACCACCACCCAAAGGAACGGAGCCCACTGAGTATAATCGCTCAAACCGAAACCTGACGAGGTGAGTGTTGCCACTGTGGTGAAGAGAGCATGGCGAAAAGATATTTCCAAGTGTGTGAAGAATACTCCTACACCGGCAAAACTTGCCGGAGAGAAAGTATCCACCATCAGCCCGATAGTGAGTATGAGGGTGGTGAGACATGCTGCCCCCAGATACCAGTGTGTCTCCTCGTCTTGACCGATGCGCGCTATGCGTCCGCGGAAAAAAAGTATAAGGAGCGCGTAGTTCAATCCTGATAGTAGCATGAAGATAGCCATCGTATAGTGAATAGCCGGATTGGAGAATGCGGCTATAGATGCATTGCGGGTGGAGAAACCTCCTGTGGCAATAGTAGTCAGCCCATGGCATATACTATCAAAGAGCGGCATGCCCTCTAACCATAGCAGTATTCCTAAAGACAATGTAAGCAGGATGTAAGTAATCCATAAGTGTTTAGCCGTATCGGCAATACGTGGTGACAATTTCTCATAGCTGAGTCCTGTCACCTCCGCTGCATAAAGCTGCATGCCTCCTAAGCCGAACATAGGCAGGATGGCAATACTGAGCACGATGATACCCATACCTCCGAGCCATTGGGTAAGCGACCTCCAAAAGAGTGCTGCATGGCTCAGGCTTTCTACATCAGTAAGGATTGTGGCACCGGTAGTGGTGAAGCCTGACATGGTCTCGAACCATGCATCAGTAAGCGATGGAATCATGCCACTGAGGTAATAAGGTAACATGCCGAAGATGGAGAATACGAGCCATACCGTGGCCACGATGACATATCCTTCGCGTTCGGTGACTCGATTAGTAGCTCGGCGTCCTATATGCAATCCTATTCCTCCCGCCAATATGGTGAGTAGCGTGGATACTACAAAAGAACCTAAATCCACATCGTCATATAGCCATGCCACAGCGGTTGCAATAGCCATAAAGACTGCTTCGATAAGCAGCAGAGCACCCATGGTGCGAAAGATTATGCGGGAGTTAAAGGCTCGTGTCATAGAGTAGGTTAGTCCTTAAAGAATTTCTCGAGTTGACGTATATCGTGGCTTTTAC
>CAMHEP010000091.1 GCA_946184195.1 uncultured Bacteroidales bacterium
ACCCGCTACCTGATTCGCCAAAACCAACATGCTACGGGAGCCACTATCTGCATGAGTTATGATGAAGACCGTGCGAACCTTACCTATCAAGGTGCGATGGACTATATGTCACTGGCTGATATCAATCCGGAGGTTTTCACGGCTGCCAAGCATATACACATTTCCTCAATCTTTATGCAAAGTGGTGTGAAACGCGATTTGATGAAGATTCTTGAGATATGTCGTGCCAAGGGTGTCACCACCTCTTTGGATACTCAATGGGATCCTGTAGAGCAATGGGATTTGGACTATAAGGCTGTACTACCTTTGCTCACTGTCTTTATGCCGAACGAAACAGAGCTTAAGTTCCTTACCCATTCGCAGTCGCTTAAGGAGGCACTGGAGGGCATCCGGCCGTACATCAACGCTGCGGTCATCAAGTGCGGAAGTCGTGGCTCTATCCTGATGCGTAAAGGTCAACCGGACCGCATGCAGGAGGCTCTGCTCAATCCCCATGTGGTGGATTGTATCGGTGCAGGAGACTCTTTCAACAGCGGTTTCATCGCCCGTCTGGCAGCAGGAGATGCGCTGGATAAATGCCAGCAATACGGAAATATGACAGGTGCCGTCAACACCACAGCAGCAGGAGGCACTACAGCGTTCACATGCAGAGAAGACGTGGAACGCATTGGACAAGAACGATTCGGATTTAACCCTAAAACATGATATTATGAAACGATTCTTACTCTTTTGGACGGTCTGCACAGCGGTGCTGTGCGCGTCAGCAAGCAACCGTTATGTTTCTCCGACGGGTAATGACGGTGACGGCAAGTCGTGGACCAACGCTGTGCACACCATTGCACAGGCTATTTGGAGCGTGGGAGTTGGCGACACGATGTTTATTGCCGAAGGCGTGTATAACGAAGCTATCTCAGCGCAGAGTGGAGCTACCTACCTTGGCGGATACAATGCCGAGACAGGAGCCCGTGACCCGGAGTTGTACGAAAGTATCATCGATGGTACGGGCAGAACATCGTGGTCGCTCGTCAAGTACGACGGTGACCCGGCTGAGCGTATTGTGGTGGACGGCCTTGTTTTCGCAAATGCCAACCACAGCGAGTGGGGTGGAGCAGCCATGTATCTGCGTGGCAACATGACTATCAGCAACTGTGTGTTCCGCAATAACACCAGCGGCTCGAAAGCCGGTGGTATGTTCATTGACCCTTCCGGTACAGAGCAGACCATCATCAGCAACTGTCTCTTTGAGAACTGCAACAACACCTTAGGTGACCAAGCAGCTGCTATCAGTTGCGAGTCAGGGACTGTGAATATACTGGTTGAGAACTGTATCATCCGTGGCTGTACCGGCGATGTGATGATTTATTCGCGCGATGGTATGATAGTACGCAACTGTGTGATACATAACAACCACTCAGGTAAGAACGGCTGTCTATATGGTGGCGGCAGTTTCTTCAACAACACCGTATGCAATAACACCGGTACACGCTATGCAGGCAGCCGCACAACGGGACGGGTGACTAACACCGTGTTCTGGGGGAACGTCAAGACGGGAACAGGAACAGAGTATGTGAACTACGTGGATGCTTCGACCGGTGCAACGAATAATATAGGCGATGCAGGTCAGGGAATCACGTTGGGACTGAGTACCGACAATAGTGATGCCGACGGACCTAATTTCGTTAATCCGACAAATTTCATCGGTCTGCCGACCAATGACTTGGAGCGTGAGGCGATGCGTAACGCAGACTTCTCGTTGACTGCCTTTTCCGCCAAGCTCATAGACCAAGCCGATGCCGCCAGTGCTACACTGAAGGATATACGCGGTGTGGCCCGTCCGAAAGGCAATGGATATGATATAGGAGCCTATGAGTATGACCCCAATGCGACGAATATACCGGTGACGGGAGTGAACATTGTACAGGATACACTATGGGTAATCATCGGTGAGTCGGGTTCGCTGATTTCGCAGGTGGAGCCTGTAAATGCTACCAACAACCGTGTGACATGGTCTATCGACGATGAGGCAGTGGCTTCTATTAAGAACGGCAAGGTGACCGGTCTAAACATAGACACCACTATCGCACGCGTCACTACCCAAGACGGAGGATTCAGCGATTATGCTGTAGTCATCGTTAAGCCTATGCCGCCTAAGTTCTATCCGCAGGAGGTGTTGGACGCAGATGCCAACTACAGCATCGAGAACTATACTATCCCCAGTTTCATACCCTTCCTTGTTGCCAAAGAGGAGGCGCGTATCGACAGTCTGGAGACCAAGGACAACCCTGATATAGCCCTGATAGCGGGTAAACTGGAGGTGATGCGTACTCGTATAGCTGCTCTGCAACCTAAGGAGAATCCGTACAATCAGATAGCTACCTTTAATGGCGACCCCGCCACTCATATGGGCTTCTGCTGGTTCACCAACGGCGGTATCACCGATGGACAAGTCCAGTTGTTACCCATGGCCAATGCTACGGACGCTGACTTCGATTCTAACAACGGTATGATTTCAATAAATGCTACTACTACCGCTATTCAACTACACTATACGCCTATCCAGGCATCCGAGAGTCCCAAGTACGACATCTGTACAGCAGCCGGGCTGCCGCGTAACACGAAGTTCGACTATGTAAGTCACAAAGCGCAAGCCACCAACCTCATGCCGGGTACTGTCTATAGTTGGCGTGTCGGTTTCGACGGTCATTGGAGTGATATCGCTCAGTTTGTCACTAAAGATGCTAATCAAGGCGACTTCTCCTTTGTCTATATGTCGGATAGTCATATTCAGGATGCCGAGTATATCGAGCAGGCACGTCAGTGCGCCGAGGCAGTGGTGAAGAACGAGGCGGACGCTAAGTTCTGCGTCTTCCCGGGCGACTTTGTGGATACGGGTGGTCCGACCAACTCCGAGTGGCAATGGGAACAGTGGTTTGAGGGCTCCATGCGCTCTATGCTGAACAAGATGGCAGTCGTTCCTACCGATGGTAACCACGACGACAGCCCATCGCTCAACTACGATTACCACTTCAATACCGACTGGGGCTTTGCCAATGCGGCAGAGACCAAACCGCAGTTCCACGGTATCACCTATAGTTTTGTCTATGGCGACGTGCTCTTCCTCGTCTATTCGATGCAAGACTGGTGGCGTGCAGAAGGCACCTCCGAGGCGGGTATGACTTCCCCGTACTTCACCCACGATGTGCGCAACTGGTTCCTCGAGCAGATAGATAAATATCCGAACACCAAGTATCGGGTGACACTCTGCCACAAGAATGTCTTCTCCGGCGCGGGACATCATACGGACGACGAATCTTCGCTCATCCGGGCGATGATGTTACCTATCTTTAAGGAGTGCGAGATAGACCTCGCTATTCAGGGACATGACCACTGCTACGAGGTTATTGGTCCGGTCAATCCCGATACCAAGACCCTTATCAGCAGCGCCGTGAGCGGCGTGCAGACGGTGGCGGTGAACACCAATACCAACATGACCGGTAAGGAAGGTGGTACGTTCGTCACGGACGACGGTACACTCTATTTCATCGGTGCTACCTGCGGTCGCAAGCGTTACTATCCTTATAGCCGCGAAAAGATGGAGGCGGAATATACGACCGACCCTGCTATCCTCTTCGACTACAAGCACCATAATGTGCAAAACCTCTTCGATCTGTTCTCATCGAAGTTCGGTCAGCCGGGCAGTCCGTCCTATTCGCGATTTAATGTGAGCTCCAATGGGATTGAGGTCATAACCTATAAGACAGATGCGGCAGGTAACAAAGAGGTCTTCAATACAATCCGTGTAGTGCGCAACGCGAATCATACCACACCATCCGGTTTTGAGGATATACAACGCGACAAGGTAGCTCACAACGGCGAGAAATTCATCCGCAATGGATTACTATATATCTGCAAGGATGGACGAATATTCAATATGCTCGGTACACCTGTTGAATAAGAATGAATAGTCAATACTATTATTAACCCTAAAAATATAAATATTATGAAAAAGTTATTTTTATTGTGTGTTTCGTGTCTGGTAGCAGTCATGGCAGGTGCGGCGCTTGTAAACATCACTCCTGATGGAACAACTGATTTACGCCATGCAGTTCGTGATGTAGCTGCGGCTGGCGATACCGTCGTATTGGCAGACGGTGTTTATACCCAAGGCGGCGATTACACCTATTTTGACAAGAATATTGTCGTCATGGCGGCTGAGGGAGCCAATCCGATTGTCAAGTTCACTGTTCCTGCACAGATTATGAGCGGAGCAAGAGCTGAGTTTATCGGTATCAAGTTCGATATGGAGAATCTGCATGGGCAAAGTTGGTATGAACATCTGATTTATGCCTCCGATGCAACAGAGGGTAATGTGCTGGTGTTCGACGGCTGTGAGTTCTACAATGATACGCTGAACAACAGTGTCATTTATTGTAATTCCTCTAATTTATTGGACTCAATTATTATTAGAGACTGTAAGTTCTATGATATTATGAAGAGTTGTATCTTTGTGGAGAACACAAGTTTCAAAGGCCTTCATATATCTAACTCTACTTTCTATAATATATCCACCAATACTACAAGTTATTGGGCAGGTGTTATTGATATACGAGCTACAACAGCAGAGCTACGCATAGATCATTGTACGTTCTACAATGTGATACCGATGAACACAGATTACTCTGCTGTTTCGAAAGTTACGCTTGCAAATGGTATTGTTTCCAATTGTATCTTCATGTTGCCGGCTGCACAGGATGGTGTTCGTGCTATGCGTGGTGTGACAGCAAACAACTGTATCACCTACAATTATCTGAAAGATAGTGGAACTGGTATCCATAGTTCTGTTACCAAAAACAACTGCACTCATGTTGATCCTCTCTTTGCTGATGCGGCTAATGGTGACTTTACGCTCAATGAAAGTTCACCGGCTATCAATGCAGGCACAGACGGTACAAGCCTTGGTGATCCGCGCTGGTGGCCTGTGATAGTGCTGCCTGAAACTGATTTCGCAGAACCCTATCTCTTTGCAGCTACGGCTGCCAAAGTGGCTGGACGCGTGGCTCTCAATGCTGAGAATCTTGTGTGGAACAACAGCAGTGACGCTTCACTCAACGGTGTGGCGACATGGCAGATACATGCTACGCGTGCTTGTCTCGTATCCGTTACTTTGAACCTCGATGCCGAGTCGTCTAGTGGACACTGCTTTGCTGTCGAACTATTGGATGCTGACATGAATGTTGTCGGTACTCCTGCGGCAGAAGCAGCCAATAGTTGGGCAGGGGGTGATATTGCTTTGACGGATACACTCACTATCCCTGCTGAGGGCGATTATACCATTCGGGTAACTAACTCGCTCGCATGGTCAACGGCTCTCCTAAATGGTGTGACCTTCACCTTTGCCGGTCTTCCCGCACAGGAACTTACGGTGGCAGAGGCTTATAACATCATCGATGCTCTGGAAGACAATGCCATTGCCGAAGGT
>CAMHEP010000092.1 GCA_946184195.1 uncultured Bacteroidales bacterium
TTTAGACAATTTGTTAATTTATTAATATAACCATTATATGCTTTTCTACGAAATTAAAATCAACTACCAGCGTCAAACCGGCGAAGATAATCCCGGTAATGTCAGGGAGACCTATCTCATTGAGGGACTGAATTGTACGGATGTCGAAGGACGTCTCATGGAGGAACTCAAACCCTATATCTTCGGAGATAGTGAAGTGACGGCGTGCCAGAAACGTCAGTTCTTCGAGATTATCAATGCTCCTGAAGGCGACAAATGGTATAAAGGTCGCGTTGAACTCATCACCATCGAAGATAGCGGCAAGGAGACCCGCAAGGCGGTCAGCGTCCTCGTTCAGGCAGACTCGGCTGCCATGGCGCTCAAAAATCTCAACGGTGCCATGAGCGGCTACGACTGCGAGATAATCTCTATCGCCAAGTCGCCTATCATCGATGTACTGCGTGCCACTAACTGATTCCCCACATGGAACCTATACAGATTGATATAGCCAAGACCCTTCGCGAGAAAGCGCCCCATACACATGTGCCCGCTTTCGTCATCCGTTATCTGGAACGTATCGCGCATGCGAAGGAACTCAATGCCTTCATGGCTACGCATACCACCTCGCGGGATTTTCCGCTTACGCGCGAATATATCGCCGAGGGACTGCACTGCACGGGCGAACTCATCGGCACCGAACATATACCTCACGACGGGCGTCCGCTCATCTTTGCCTCCAACCACCCGCTGGGAGGACTGGATGGTATCATCTTGGCAACCCTGTTGGGCGAGCAGCGCAACGACCATCTGCGCGTCATCGTCAACGACCTGTTGATGAATATCAAACCGATTGCCGGCATCTTCGTACCTGTCAATAAGGTAGGCTCACAGAGCCGCGAATATGCTCGGCTCCAGTCCGAACTATGGCAGTCTGACTACGATATACTCACTTTCCCTGCCGGAGCCTGCTCACGCAAGCATAAGTTCTTCGACCCGTCACTCAGTTCGGTGCACGATTTGGAGTGGAAACATACGTTCATCCGCCATGCCGTACAGTATCAGCGCGATATCGTACCTATCTATTTCGACGCCAAGAACTCCCACTTCTTCTATAACTTGGCGTATTGGCGCAAGCTGCTTGGTATCAAACTCAATATCGAGATGCTCTATCTCGCCGACGAGATGTACAAGATGCAGGGCTCACATTTCCGCGCATACGTAGGCGACCCCATACCCTATAGCACTATTGATAAATCACATAGCCCATACGAGTGGGCGCAAATCATCAAGGAGACTGTTTATGGAATACCAACCCATTATACCTCCCGTTGATAGGGAGTTACTCAAGAAAGAATTGAGCGATAAGTTCTTCCTTCGTCCCACCAACAAGGCGGACAACCGTATCTACGACATCACGGCACACGATGCGCCCAATGTCATGCGCGAGATAGCGCGCCTGCGCGAACTCAGTTATCGTGCCGGAGGCGGTGCTACCGGCATGGAGATGGATATGGACGCCATGGATACGATGGCTAAACCTTACCATCAACTAATCGTCTGGGACCCTGAGCATGAACAGATAGTAGGTGGATACCGCTATCTATGTTGTGCTGAAGCCACCTTTACCGAGGACGGACAACCCTTCATCACTTCGGCGCACCTATTCCACTATAGCGACTATTTCATCAAGGACTATTTGCCCTATACCGTGGAGTTGGGACGCGCTTTTGTGCAACCCATGTACCAAAGTCGTGAGATGGGGGTTAAGTCGCTCTACGCCTTGGATAATATATGGGACGGACTCGGAGCCGTGTTCTACCACCATCCGGAGGTACGTTACCTGATTGGCAAGGTGACCATCTATCCGGATTTCGATGCCACTTCGCGCGACCTCATTTACGCTTTCCTCCATCGTTTCCACTATGATAAGAAGGGACTCTTCCGACCCTATAAACCAGTGGATATATCTGTCGAGGGTCAGGAATTGGCTGATGAGCTTTTCATCGGCGATGACCCGCAGCTCAACTATCATATCCTTCAGCGTGCCGTCCGCACACGCGGAGCCGTCATCCCGCCTATGTTCTCCGCCTATATCAACCTCACTCAGACGCTTCAGTTCTTCGGCAATGCCATCAACGATGAGCTCAGCGATGTCTTTGAGACAGGTATCATGGTTACCATTGACGAGATAAACGAGGATAAGCGGCTGCGTTATATAGGCGTCTATATCGAATATATCAAACAGCTGCTCACCGAGAAACGCCGTGAGAAAGCCGAACGTCGCCGTAAGGCTCGACTGGAAAAAGAGGCGGCTGAAGAGGTGGCGGCTAAAATCAAGAAAGGGACACGGTAAAGTGGATAACTCCTATAGTCATATCCCCGCTCATATCACTGCTATCCGTCACACCCTACCGCAGGGTGTGACGCTTATCTGTGTCAGTAAGTTCCACCCCGTCGAAGCTATACGGGCGGCTTACGACGCAGGCGAACGCGATTTCGGAGAGAGTCGTGTGCAGGAGTTGCTGCTTAAGCACGAGAGACTGCCTCAAGACATACGTTGGCATTTCATCGGACATCTGCAGACCAATAAAGTACGCTCTATCATTCCATTTGTCCACCTTATCCATTCGGTGGATAGCGAGCATCTCATGGCTACCATCCAACGTGAGGCCGCACGTATAGGTCGTACCGTCAATGTGCTGTTGGAGGTACATGTGGCACGCGAGACCACCAAGTCCGGTTTCCTGCCCGACGAACTGGAGAATGTAGTACGACGATGGAAGACCGAAGGCATGCCCTATCCCAATATCCATGTACTCGGTGTGATGGGCATGGCATCACTCACCGATGACGAGCAGGAGATACGCCGCTGTTTCCGCGAGATACATCGTTTGGCACTACTCGTAAACAAAGACACACCCATCGTATCGATGGGCATGTCTGATGATTATCTGCAGGCTGTCGATGAGGGCAGCACCATGGTTCGTATCGGTACCGACATTTTCGGTGCGCGACAGTAGCGAATTACTTCTTTCCGAAATAACGTTTGTATAGTCCTTGGAAACCTGCGCCGTGACGAGCTTCGTCTTTCGCCATCTCGTGCACCGTGTCGTGGATAGCATCCAAATCCAAGGCTTTAGCACGTTTGGCGATGGCGAGTTTCTCCTCGCATGCACCTGCCTCAGCCAGCATACGTTTCTCGAGGTTGGTCTTTGTATCCCATACGCACTCTCCCAACAGCTCAGCGAACTTAGCGCAGTGCTCTGCCTCCTCGTAGGCATACTGACGGAAAGCCGCAGCTATCTCGGGATAACCCTCGCGGTCTGCCTGACGTGCCATAGCCAGGTACATCCCCACCTCGGTGGCTTCACCCATGAAATGAGCGTGCAGACCATCCAAAATCATCGGGTCCTTCACATCCTTAGCTACACCCAGCACATGCTCGCATGCCCAGGTTATATCAGCCTTCTCATCAACTTCTTTCCATGTAACTACTTGTTTACACTGGGGGCAACGCTCGGGAGCCTCTGCACCTTCGAATACATACCCGCAAATGGGGCAAACGAATTTCTTGTTCATACTTATTCTATTTTTAGGGGTTATTCTTTTCGCTGCAAAATTACGACAAAAAATTCGAATATGCAAGGATTGGAACAATTTTCTTACAAGAAATCGCTTATGTAATCCGAGGTAAGAGCTCCGTAACATCCTTCTCAACGAGAAAGAGACGCCTCACGGTGTCTCTTTCTCCCCTAAAAACTTGTATGATTATCTGACTTACTCTTTTTCTGTCTGCTGAAAAAATGTCTTTTTGAATAGACGGTGCAAAGGTACTGCTTTTGCGGCATACAGGCAATCCCCATTTGTAGGGATTTTACGTCGGAAGTGGCTCGCCTAGAAGAACTCGCAGAGCGAGTTAGAGCGGCTCGCACTTCCTCCTCTATCCTCGGAAAGCAGCGTGAAACGCTTTACTTTCCTCGGATTCTTTGGAGACGAACAACTATCTTCGGCTCGACTAGAAGAACTCGCAGAGTCCTGCGAACTATAAGTGTTGATACGACTTTTCTTTTAGATAAGCATGCTTCTCACAAAAAATTCGTTTCAATACTTGCATATTCGGATTTTTTGTAGTAAATTTGCACGCTGATTATAGTATGCCGAAGAATGCACTAAATAGTAGGATATTAGGACGGACGCTATGGCGTACGACTTGGGGCTATGGGATTATGTTCCTTATTACTCTGCTCTGCTCGTGCAACGTGACTAAGTTCGTACCCGCCGACAAACAGTTGCTCTACAAGGCTAAAGTAAAAGTAGAAGACGCCAAGACCGTGAGCGAAAACGACCTCAAGTCGTATCTACGGCAGACACATAACTCGGAGATACTGGGGTTTTGGAAACTGCAACTGCATATCTACAATACGGCACCGCTGGACACCACCACCAAAGCCAAACGTTTCTTCGCCCGCAATGCACATAAGATGGGTGAAGCGCCGGAGATATACGACCCGCAACTCACCCGTATCAGTATCGACCAACTGGGGAAAGCCATGCGCAACATGGGTTATTTCAACGCCACCGTGGACACCCTCACTAAGGTCAAAGACCGCAAAGTACGGCTCACCTATATTGTTCGCGGCAACGAGCCGTATGTGGTGCGTGACTACAAAGCCCGTTTCACTCAATCCGACCTCGATCGCTATGCCAACAGTCGCGGGTGTCAAATCAAGAACGGGATGCAATTCGATGCCGCAGTGCTGGATAGCGAACGAGAGCGCGTGGCTCGACGTATGCGAGCTGACGGTTACTATTACTTTGAGAAGTCGATGCTTGAGTTTCAGGCAGACAGCAGTTACAACACACACGAGGTAGCCGTGAGCATGAAACTGCAAGACTACATAGAGACCATGCCCGACAGTCTGAGACAACGTCTCTACACCCGTTACCGTATTCACGATGTACATTTTCATCTGGATAAACATCTAAAGATACGCAACCGCGTCCTGCGTCATCGTTGTGTCATCCAACCCGGTGACATGTACAACGAGATTAAGTTGGAGCGCAGTTACTCCAACCTCAACGGCTTAGCACCGGTGAAATATGTAGAGATAACTTTCGAGCCCTTAGGAGGCGACTCACTTGCCTGTCATGTCACCCTTTCCCGCAACAAGATGAATAGCGTCACCGCCGAGATAGAAGGGACCTACTCCGCCGGAGACTGGGGTGTGGCGGCTGGTGCAGGATATGTCAACAGGAACATCTTCCATGGCGCAGAGCAACTAAATGTCAATGCACGATTCATGCACGAATGGCGTCAGAACGGCGGACGAGCCATCGAGGCTAAGGGCGAGGTGGGACTCACCTTCCCCAATTCACTCAAGATCAACCTCGCCTACCAATACCAAAACCGTCCCGACGAGTACACCCGCAACATAGCCAACGGCGGACTATACTACACCATCTCGAAA
>CAMHEP010000093.1 GCA_946184195.1 uncultured Bacteroidales bacterium
TACGATGAAGACGTGCTCCGTCTACGTAAGGCTTTCATGGAACGTGGTTTCTTGGTGAGCGGAGTCGTCATTACCCACTATAACGGTCAGGCTTCAGCAACACTCTATCGCGAACGACTGGAGCGATTGGGCATTCGTACCTATTATCATTATACGATTGAGGGCTATCCCAATAATGTGACGCTCATCGATTCGGAAGATGGTTTCGGACGTAATGACTATGTCGAGACCACTCGTCCGCTTGTTGTCGTCACGGCACCGGGACCCGGTAGCGGTAAGATGGCGGTGTGCCTCAGCCAACTCTATCAGGAGCAAAGACGCGGTATCAAGGCAGGCTATGCTAAGTTCGAGACTTTCCCCGTCTGGAGTCTGCCCCTCCAACACCCCGTCAACGTTGCCTATGAGGCTGCAACAGCAGACCTCAACGATGTCAATATGATTGACCCTTACCACCTCGAAGCGTATGGCAAGGTCGCCATTAACTACAACCGGGATATAGAGATATTCCCCGTCCTCAATGCGCTCTTCGAAGGTATATATGGTGAGAATCCTTACAAGTCGCCTACCGATATGGGAGTGAATATGGTCGGTTTCTGCATCGACGATGACGAGGTCTGCTCTTTGGCATCCAAGAACGAAATCATTCGCCGTTACTATGCCGCCCTCATCAAAACCGCTGAAGGGCTCTCTGATGAGAGCGAGGTCAACAAGATCAGTCTATTGATGTCCCACCTGAAATTGGATAAGTCTATCCGTCGTACAATCGCTGCGGCACATGCACGCCGAGATGAGACAGGAGGACATACCGCTGCGGCTATTGAGTTGGAAGATGGTACTATCGTATGTGCCAATAGCGGCGAACTGCTGGGATGCTCGTCTGCGCTGTTACTCAATGTCACGAAGTATCTGGCGGGCATTGACCATGCTATCGAACTCATCCCCCAGTCCATGATTGAACCTATCCAAAAAACCAAAGTTGAGTATCTCGGTGCCAAAAACCCGCGTTTGCATACCGACGAAGTCTTGGTGGCGCTCTCCGTGCTCAGCGATCAGGACGATAATTGTCGACGGGCGTTGGCACAATTGCCTAAACTACGTGGCTGCCAAGTACACACCACCGTGATGCTCGGACCGGTCGACCGTAAGATATTCACCAAACTCGGTGTCCAATTTACTTCCGACCCCGTTCATAAACCTATCGACCGACAGTAATAAGAATCGATAATCGGCTCTATTTTGCGAAAAAACATATTTTTTTGTCCAAATATTTGCACAAATGGAAAAAAAGTTGTACTTTTGCCTGCTTTTTCCGCACAAAAGAAAAAGAGAAAGCTCTTTGGGATAATTAGAAATCCTGAGGTAGTTTGAATAATTATTAACAACTAACAAACTAAACATTTATGTTAAATCACTACGAAGCCGCTTTCGTTTTAACTCCCGTTTTGTCTGAGCCACAGATGAAGGAAGCGGTAGACAAATTCGAGAACCTTCTCAAGGAGAATGGTGGTGCCATTCTGAACCGTGAGGAGTGGGGACTCAAGAAATTGGCTTACCCCATCCAAGGCAAAACGACGGGATTCTACGCCTTGATTCAATTCGATGTAGAGCCCGCGTTTATCGCAACGCTCGAAACTGCATTCCGTCGTGACGAACGCGTACTGCGCTTCCTGACTACCCGTCTGGATAAGTACGCTTTCGAGTACGCAGAGAAACGCCGTCATGCAAAACCGGCAAGTCAAGAACCCGCTAATCAAGAGGAGGCTTAATTATGGCACAGAATGATGAAGTACGCTATCTCACTCCGCAACAAAGCAGCGAGAAGAAGAAAAAGTATTGCCGTTTCCTCAAGAGCGGTATCAAGTACATTGACTACAAGGACCCCGAGTTCCTCAAGAAGTTCCTCAACGAGCAGGGTAAGATTCTGCCCCGCCGTATTACCGGTACCTCGCTGAAATATCAGCGCAAGGTAGCGCAGGCTGTCAAGAAAGCACGTCATTTGGCTCTTCTGCCTTATGTAACAGACTTGATGAAGTAATCCTATTGTTTAACCTCTAAAAAAGAAAGCAAGAATTATGGAAGTCATTCTGATTCAAGACGTAGCTAACTTGGGCTACAAAAACGATATTGTTAAGGTAAAGGATGGTTACGGTCGTAACTACCTCATTCCCAACAAGTACGCTATCATCGCTAACGACTCTAACCGCAAGCAATTGGCTGAGAATCTCCGTCAACAGGCTAAGAAACTGGCACAGCAACTCGCTGATGCTCAGGCTCTGGCTGCACGCTTGGCTGCTCTTACCATCGAGGTGGCTGTTAAGGCTAACGAGGATGGTAAGATCTTCGGTACGGTGACCACCGCTCAGGTGGCTGAGGCTCTCGATAAACAGGGCATCGCTATCGACCGTAAGATTATCACCATTGAACCCGTTAAGGAGCTTGGCGAGGCTGTCGCTATCGCACGTCTGCACCGCGAGGTGAAGGCTGAAATCAAACTTAATGTAGTAGCAGAAGCTTAATTTATTAAGAAAGGAACAACATCATGAAGAATGGAATTCATCCCGAGAACTATCGTGTTGTAGTTTTCAAAGATATGTCTGACGGCACGCAGTTCTTCAGCCGCTCCACAGCTGCTACGAAGGACAGCATCGAGATAGAGGGTACTACTTACCCACTCATCAAACTTGAGATCTCGAATACCTCTCACCCCTTCTATACCGGTAAATCCAAACTCGTGGATACTGCCGGTCGCGTGGACAAATTTATGTCCCGCTATGGTGACCGTAAACGTAAGTAATGCTTACTTAGCCAAAGGGCGGGCTTCTCAACGTAGAGGTCTGCCCTTTTTCGTTTTGATTATCAATATACTGCCATGAGAACACAACTTCTAAAAGAAATGGGTAAACAGACACTTTGGTCGTTGCTCATATTTATCGCACTCTTCCTCGTGCTCGCTTTCATCGAGTGGCTTGCACCTCAACTGCAAGGACAACTTCTTAAATGGAACGACCCGGCTTTCATTGTCGGCATACCTGCCAGTATTATCGGGGTGGCATATGTCCGTACCATCAAGAATCCTCAGAATTATATGGGATTTTATTTGGGAATCCTCATGTCACTGTTGCTTGCATGCCAATTCTATCTCCAGAAAAACTATGACCTCGTCTTTCTCTATATAGTGGTGTTCTTGCCGTTCCTTATATCGTCGCTCGTGACGTGGCGCAGAGCTACCCTTGCGCCTTTTGCTCACGAAGCACCGTTTAAACCGGCGTTCCTATCCACGGGTAAGATGGTTCTTACGCATGTGATTTGCGCACTTATTTTGGCGGGGGATTATGTGTTAGTCTCCTGTCTGCACGGATTTGCAACCGATGCTACAACGATTATCATTCGTCTCATGGCTGCTATGATGATATCCAGTTCCTTCTTTGCCAATTTCTATCTTATTTACAAGAAGAACGATGCATGGCTGTGCTGGGTTATTTATAGTGTGGCGGGTATTCTCTTGAATATCGCAGTGGGCAATCTCTTCTCTATAGTCCTTTTCACAGTATTCCTCCTTGTTAATGGAAATGCCGCTATTGCATGGATTAAGGCTACTGATATAAGTGACTATGGCTGGCTTAAAGGCTGTTCCTGCAAAAAAAGCAAGGCATGGAAAGAACGCTATTGTTCCTAATTCGTAATTCGTCATTTATATTTATCATCTTTCATGGTACATAAAAAGCAAGATACAGAATTTCATGTGAATGCAGAGGAGGAACTGATGCCGTTCCTTCTCGCACGTATGGGGGGAAAGACTCGTACGGGTATTAAGTCTTTTCTATCCCATCGACAGGTGAAACTCAACGGCACTATTGTCACACGCCACGATACCTTGTTGCATGTGGGCGATACAGTGATTCTCAGTGGCACGAAAGGTAATATCGAACTCCGTCATCCTAAATTGCGTTTGGTCTACGAAGACGACCATTTCATTATCGTAGAGAAGAGCCGTGGTCTATTGACGGTGCCTGTTCGGCAGGATAGCAAAGAGACAACGGCATATTCTATCCTTAAAGCCTATGTACGTCGGCAGCATCCACGCAATAATATCTATGTGGTACATCGTTTGGATAGAGAGACAAGCGGCTTGCTCGTCTTTGTGAAAACGCAACAACTACAAGAATATATGCGTACTTATTGGCGGCAGATAGTGACTACACGCACATATGTTGCTCTGGTAGAAGGAATCCCCGAGAAGGACGAAGATACAATCACGACATGGCTCACCGAGGACAAGCGGAATGCTGTGGTCTATTCCTCGCCCGTTGATGATGGAGGTGACATCGCTATCACCCATTATAAGATTGTCAAGCATTCGGACGAACTTTCGCTCCTTGAACTGCACCTTGAAACAGGACGTACCAATCAGATTCGTGTACACATGGCATCTATCGGACATCCTGTTGTCGGCGACCGCAAGTATGGTCATGCCGCTGAAGGACAGAGCCCCTCTCGACCCGATCGTCTCTGTTTGCATGCCAGGGTCTTGGAGTTTATCAATCCTGTTACTGAACAGACTCTACATTTTGAGACACCGGTTCCCCGAGATTTCTTACGAGTCTTTCATCAGTAGATGGCAGAGATTTCTATCAAGAGAATCAAACACATACATCGATGATAAACAATACACACACACCTATCAGCGCAGAAAATCCTCGTCCGCAGGATATTATTATCCGCCAAATTCGTCAACAACTCCTTTCGGGCGTGATGCAGCCTGGTATGCGGCTTCCGGCAGAACGTAAATTGGCAGAGCAGTTTGGGGTAGGACGTACACATGTTCGCGAAGCACTGCAAAACCTCGAGAGTTATGGTATCGTGGAGACACGTCCGCAGAGCGGTACCTATATAGTCGGCTTGGACGTCTCAGCTTTGGATGGACTCATTGCTGATGTGCTCCGTCTCGACGCATATGATTTTGCCTCACTGGCTGAGATGCGTGTTATCCTCGAGGTCAGTGCTGCACGTTTTTGTGCAGAGCGTCGCACGACACAACAGTTAGAGCGTATTCGTCTTGCTTTGGATACTTATCTGGAGGCATGTGCCTCCGGTGATGACGAAAAACGCCATACTTCCGACTTTGAGTTTCATCGCTGCATAGCCGCCGGCTCGCGTAATAGTACTCTCCGCACGATGCTCCAGTTTATCACACCGGATATAATGCGTATTTATCGTAAGCAGAATGTGTGTTCTATTGTCGGACTTAATCCTGCAGAGGAACATCGTCAGCTCTATGAACTCATCGCTGCACAACGGAGTGAAGAAGCGGCTGACCTAATGAAACGTCACCTCTCAGGAATGCTGGAGTACGCCTTGAGTCTCCGCGAAAAAGAATAATTGGTAGACCTCATTCGGGAT
>CAMHEP010000094.1 GCA_946184195.1 uncultured Bacteroidales bacterium
ACTCCTCGGGCTATCGTGCTCCGCAGACCTATGAGGAGGATTTGCATGTGGAGGCTGTAGGAGGTAGTGTATCCCTCATCTCACTCGACCCTGACCTCAAACCCGAGACATCGCATAGCGTCAATCTAAGTACCGACTTCTACGGTAACTGGGGCGACTGGGCAGGGAACGTGCTACTGGAGGGATTCTTCACGCGCCTCAACGATGTATTCTTCCTCCGCGAGGACGGCAAGGACGCACAGGGCAACCTGTTGCTGACACGTACCAACGCCTCCGGTGCACAGGTGGCAGGACTGAATATAGAGGGAAAAATCGGCTATAAACACTGGTTTGATCTTCAGGGTGGCTACACTTTCCAGAAGAGTATCTATCTCGAACCGCAGATATGGAGCGATAACAAGGCTATCGCACCGCAAAAACGGATGTTCCGAACCCCTGACCATTATGCCTACTGGTTGATGAATGTCTATCCCGTGAAAGACCTTACCCTTAGTATCAACGGTAAGGTGACCGGTAGTATGCTCGTGCAGCATCGTGCAGGCGTTATCCTTGCCGATGAGGAGGTGGTGACACCTGCCTTTGTGGATATGGGAGTACGACTGGCATACGATATCCACCTCTACAAACACTACTGTCTGGAACTCAGCATCGGCGTGAAGAATGTGCTCGGACAGTTCCAGTCCGACCTGGACCAAGGACCTGACCGCGATGCTTCCTTTATATACGGACCGCCATTGCCACGGACCTACTATTTCGGAGTGAACCTGAAGATATAGAGGAGCTGAAAAAAATAAAAAGACTTGTTAGTTTAAAGCGAACCCGCCAAGAGGAACATCAGACCCGTGAGGATACCTGTCAGACAAAGCAGTTTCTTCCACGGGTCTTTCTCTTTGAGATAGAGGATGCCATAAAGGAATGGTATGATAGTTCCCGAGCGGCGCACCGTGCTCACGACGGCGATGAGCGAATCGGGGTCAGTCAGCGCCAGCAGGTAGACATAGTCGCTCATGACGAGGCATACCGAAATGGCGGCAATCTCCCAACGCCAGTGTAGCGGAGTCAACTCGCCCTTGCGCCGTTGACGCATACGGTGAACAATGAAGATGATGGTCATCAGCAAAGCCTGATAGATAGTGTAGTATGCCTGCACGGCGTTGTGGTCGAAATGACGCATCATATATTTGTCGTATAGTCCGCTGGCAGCACCGCTCAGCACCGCGAGAGCGAGTAGGGCATAATAGCGCTTATCCTCCTTCACCTGACGGCGTATATCGCTCTTCTTTGTCTCCGCAAAGGAGAATAGAAACACACTGCCCAAGGCACACACGATACCTGCCCACTGCCAACCGTTCAACTGCTCGCCGAAGATGAAGAGGGCACCCGCAAGTGTCCACATCGGTCGCGTTGCCTGCATAGGCGATACGACACTGAGCGACAGGTGCTTGGTCGCTGTATAGGTGCATAGCCAACTGGTCAGCACCAGACAACTCTTGAGGAAGATAAAACCGTGGGTACGCAGGTCTACCGATGGTGCCTGCCATAGTAGCGGCAATACCAACACCGAAGATATCCATATACTCATAGTGAGCACTCCCGTCACCGAGTTATCCGTGAGGGAGCGTTTCTTGCTGACATCATAGAATCCTAAGAATACAGCCGACAAGATGGCAAGCAATATCCACATATTATCCTATTAGGCAGGCTACTTGTGCTGCCAATCGTGCGTTATTGAGAACCAACTGGATATTGCTCTTCAGGCTGTCTCCGCCTGTCAAATCTTTCACCTTGGCAAGTAGGAAAGGAGTGGTTGCCTTGCCGCGAATACCTTTTTCTGCCGCCTCACGGAGCGCTTCGTTAATGGCGCGGTTGATTCTGTCCTCCGGCATAGAATACTGTTCGGGGATGGGATTGGTCACCAGCATGCCGCCGCTCAAACCCAACTCACGGTGGGTGCGGAAGGCTGCTGCCAATGCTTCCGGCGTATCGATACGGTAGTCTACTTTGAATCCGCTATGGCGGGTATAGAAGGCTGGTAATTCGTCCGTACCGTACCCAATGACCGGGACACCCTTGGTCTCCAGATATTCCAAAGTAAGCCCCAAATCCAGAATAGATTTGGCTCCGGCACAAACCACCATCACCGGTGTGCGTGCCAACTCCTCGAGGTCGGCGCTGATATCCATAGTCGTCTCTGCACCTCGATGTACACCGCCTATGCCGCCTGTGGCAAAAATAGATATACCTGCCATGGCCGCTATCATCATCGTCGTGGTGACGGTAGTCGCACCGTCTTCACCGCGTGCCAGCAGAATGGAGAGGTCGCGACGTGACGCCTTGGTCACCGCTTGCCCTTTTTTGCCGAGATATTCAATCTCCTCCTTCGTACAGCCGGCTTTCAGCTTGCCGCCGATGATGGCGATGGTAGCAGGGACAGCTCCATGCTCACGGATAGTCTGTTCCACCATGAGGGCGGTCTCTACATTCTGCGGATAGGGCATGCCGTGAGAGATAATCGTTGACTCGAGGGCTACTACCGGACGGTGCTCACTTAGAGCCTCGGCTACTTCCGGCGAGATAGATAGATACTTATTCATATATAAAATAGATTGTGCATCCTGTTTCGGCGTGCAAAGGTACGGATAATTTCGCATATATTAAAAGAAAAAAAAGAAAAAAGTGAGAAATATTTGCGTACATCAAAAAAAAGTAGTAACTTTGCAGCCGATTTTGCGCATAAGGGTAAACCTACGCAGAATTTATGCATAAGCAATAATAATAACCGCCAAGCTGGGCAGTGCGGTCGATGTAGATCGGTAAAGGATGTCTGTCGGCTTGGCTTTTTAAAACAAAAGTAAATGGAAACATTAAGTTACAAGACAGTATCTGTCAACAAGGCAACCGCTCAGAAAGAGTGGATTGTGATAGATGCTGAGGGCCAAGTTCTTGGCCGTATGTGCTCGAAAGTGGCTAAGCTGCTTCGCGGCAAGTACAAACCCAGCTTCACGCCGAACGTGGACTGCGGTGACAACGTAATCATCGTCAATGCCGACAAGGTGAAACTGACCGGCAACAAGTGGAACGACCGTATCTACATTCGTTACACGGGCTTCCCCGGCGGACAACGCGAGATGACTCCTCAACAGCTGTTGGAGAAAGGCGCAGACCGTCTGATTCGCAAAGTCGTTAAAGGTATGCTCCCCAAGAACCGTCTTGGTGCACGCCTGATTACTAACCTGTATGTGTTCGCAGGCGCTGAGCACAATATGCAGGCTCAACAACCCAAACAAATTGATATTAACACGCTTAAATAATTTGAAGAAATGGAAGTAATTAATGCAATTGGTCGTCGTAAAGCTGCAGTAGCACGCGTTTACGTTCAGGAAGGTGCCGGTCAAATCGTTATCAACGGCCGTCCTCTGGAGGAGTATTTCCCGAGCTCCATTCTTCAATATGTAGTAAAACAACCTCTGGCTAAACTTGATGCTGTGGCTAAATACGACATCAAGGCGAACCTGGACGGTGGCGGATTCAAGGGACAAGCAGAAGCACTGCGTCTGGCTATTGCCCGCGCATTGGTGAAGATTAACCCTGAAGACAAGAGCGTACTCAAAGCTGAAGGATTTATGACACGTGATGCCCGTGAGGTAGAGCGTAAGAAACCCGGTCAGCCTAAAGCTCGTAAACACTTCCAATTCTCGAAACGTTAAACATCGCTTGTCTCGCTCTGCTACGCGCAAGTACGACTTACGGGATAGCAGAGGAGAAAACGTGTTTTCCATGCGAGAATCCTCCGTGACGCGCTTCTCTGCGGCATAGAGGCACAAGGAATAATTATTATAAGAATAATTCAATCAAATCAAACAAAATGAGAACTAATTTTGATCAACTTCTCGAGGCTGGCTGCCACTTCGGCCACCTCAAACGTAAATGGAATCCCGCTATGGCTCCCTATATCTTCATGGAGCGCAACGGTATCCATATCATTGACTTGAACAAAACTGCCGTTAAGATTGACGAGGCAGCTGAGGCACTGAAGAACATTGCCAAGTCGGGTCGTAAGATTCTTTTTGTCAGCACCAAGAAGCAGGGCCAAGAGGTTGTAGCTGCTAAGGCTCAAGAGGTAGGTATGCCCTACATCACCGAGCGTTGGGCAGGCGGTATGCTCACTAACTTCCCCACCATCCGCAAGGCCGTGAAGAAGATGTCGAGCATCGACAAGATGATGACCGATGGCACTTTCGACAATATCTCCAAACGCGAGAAACTGCAAATCACCCGTCAACGTGAGAAACTGGAGAAGAACCTCGGTTCAATCGCTGACCTCACCCGTCTGCCGAGCGCACTGTTCGTAGTGGACGTGATGAAAGAGCATATCGCTGTTGCAGAGGCTAACCGTCTGGGCATCCCCGTATTCGCTATCGTGGATACCAACTCCAACCCCAACAACATTGACTTTGTCATACCCGCTAACGATGATGCTACCAAGTCTATCGAGGTTATCCTGACCGCTGTATGCGATGCTATCAAGGAAGGTCTGGAGGAACGCAAAGTGGAGAAGGCTGACGAGAGCGCAGCAGAGGCACAGTCCGCTGAGGATGCTCCCCAACCCAAAGAGCGCCGTACCCGCGTTCGCAAAGCAGCTCCCAAAGCAGAAGCTAAGGCTGAGAAAGTAGCTGAGCAGAAACCCGCTGAGGAGGCTGAAGAGGCTAAGGCTGAATAATCACCCTATATAATATAATAAGGAGATAAAACAATGGCTGTAACTTTAGCAGATATTAAGAAACTGCGTGATATGACCGGTGCCGGCATGATGGATGTCAAGAAAGCACTGGAAGAGGCAAACGGCGACTTCGAGGTAGCCAAAGACCTGCTTCGTAAACGTGGTCAGGCTATCGCTGCTAAGCGTAGCGACCGCGAGGCAAGCGAGGGTTGCGTGCTGGCTAAGGCTGAGAACGGCTTCGGCTGTATCGTAGCTGTTAAGTGCGAGACCGACTTCGTGGCTAAGAACGCTGACTTCGTGGATATGGTGAAGAAGATCCTGGACATCGCGATGGCTGCTAAACCCGCTGACTTGGAAGCCCTGAAGGCTCTGAAAGCCGGAGAGCTGACCGTAGAGCAACTCGTTACCGAGCGTAGCGGTGTTACCGGCGAGAAGATGGAGTTGAGCGACTATGCTTTCCTCTCCGCTCCCGTCGTTGACGCATACAACCACCTGGGCAACAAACTGTCCGCACTGACCGCTGCCGCTAATGCCGACGCTAACAAAGAGGTACTGCACGGTATCAGCATGCAGGTGGCATCCATGAGCCCTATCGCTCTGGACGCTGAGCATGTGGCTGAACAGGTGAAGGCACACGAGTTGAGCGTGGCTATCGACAAGACCAAAC
>CAMHEP010000095.1 GCA_946184195.1 uncultured Bacteroidales bacterium
GATAGCTATCGTTCCCAAAACAAAGTGGCGGAACGACCATGCACTGCGTTCATAGGTAATCTTTTGACCTGCGCCTTGAGGCTCCGCAATAGGAACAAAGAATAGGATGCAGAAGAGCATGACGAATACTCCCATTGCTATGTATAACACGACATTCACATCGTCAATCTCTTTTCCTTGAAGCGACTCACCGATGATAGCACCTACCAGCATCGGGGTCAGAGAGCCGGAGAGTGAGTTCAATGTACCACCAATCATATTCAACTGGTTACCTTTGTTCCCTCCGCCTCCTAATAGGTTGAGCATGGGGTTGGTTACAGTATTGAGCATACATACACAGAAACCGCAGAGCAGGGCACCGCAAAGGTAGACTACAAAACTGTCCACTGCTCCGCTCAACCATTGTACGCCTATACCGAAGAATCCAAGAATAATTGCCGTCAAGGCAGTCTTTTTATAACCGTACTTCGCCAATATATTTCCTGCAGGGATACCCATGATTAGGTATGCGAGGAAGTTAAAAAGGTTACCGAGCATACCCATACGCTCTGCTTGAGCAGGGTCGGTGAATGACTCTCCCCATATCTTGCCTACGGGGGCTGCGAGGTTCGTAATGAACGAAATCATTGCATACAGAACCATCATCGCAATGATGGTGATAATACGCACAGTGGCGTTTGATTCTTGTTTACTCATAGTACTTTTTTTTTGTTTGTTAATTTTATATATTGTTGTGTTTGCTACTAATATGCATTTGTATTCGCCGTTTATCCTGCCCAACCTTCTCGGTCCAGCGAACGGTACGATAGAGCCTCCATCAGGTGCATCGGCTGAATGTCTCGTTCTCCGTTAAGGTCCGCTATGGTTCGGGCTACCTTAAGCACACGGTCGTATGCACGGGCACTCAGTCCGAGTTTGGTCATGGTGTAGGATAAGATACGATCTCCCTCCGCATTGATGGGGCAGTATTCACGTACCATCTTGGGTGTCATTTGGGCATTGCAGTGTATGCCTGTACCACGGAATCGCTCTTGCTGTATCTGTCGTGCTCGTAGCACTCGTTCCCGCATGGTGGCTGAGCTTTCGCCGGGTTGCATGTCTTTTAGTTTCTCATAGGGTACCGCTGCAATCTCACATTGTATGTCAATACGATCCAGCAGGGGACCACTGATGCGACTTAAATACCGATGTACTTGTGCCGGTGTGCAGGTACATGGATGAGCTGCGTTATTCTCTCCGTAGTGACCACATGGACATGGGTTCATGGCGGCAACTAACATGAACGAAGCCGGATAGTCAACCGTCTGTTTGGCACGTGCCACAGTGATATGTCGGTCTTCCAGCGGCTGGCGCATCACCTCCAAGGCAGAACGTTTGTATTCTGGCAGTTCGTCCAGAAAGAGCACACCGTTATGTGCCAAACTGATCTCTCCGGGGGCGGAGTTATTACCGCCTCCCACCAGTGCCACGTCTGTTATTGTATGGTGAGGCGAACGGAAGGGACGGTGTACAATAAGCGGTAAGCCGTTTCTCTTCCCTTTCGTCAGTCCTGCAACCGAGTGTATCTTGGTTGTCTCTAAGGCTTCCTCCAGACTCAGTGGAGGAAGTATGGTCGGTAAACGCTTTGCCATCATGCTCTTGCCGGCTCCCGGAGGACCAACCATCAGCATGTTATGTCCACCGGCTGCGGCTACCTCCATGGCACGACGTACGTTCTCTTGTCCGCGTACGTCACTAAAGTCGATATCGGAATGGATGGATTCTGATTGAAAGTACTGCTCGGTGTCCACGCGGGTGGGCTCATAGTGCCCCTCGCCGCTCAGCATATGCATAACGTCCGGCAGGGTAGCCATTCCATATACATCCAGACCTTTGACGACGGCAGCCTCTTCGGCATTGGCTTCCGGCACAATCAGTCCGCGGAATCCGGCTTCGCGTGCTGCCAACGCGATAGGAAGCACACCGCGTATAGGCTGTAACGAACCGTCCAGTGACAACTCGCCCATCAGCATGTATTGGTCTAACAGCGGTGTCTTAACCACTTCTGCCGCTGCCATGATACCGATAGCGAGCGGCAAATCATAGGCAGCACCCTCCTTCTTGATATCGGCGGGTGCCATGTTGATGGTAAGTGTGCGCTTAGGGAACTCGTACCCATTGACCGCTAAAGCAGATACAATGCGTTCTCTGCTCTCTTTAACGGCATTATCAGGCAGTCCTACTAAAGTGAATTCGTAGCCGGGAAGTGCATGTACCTCAATGGTAACAACTACTGCGTCAATGCCGATGGGAGCGGCTCCATACGTTTTGATTAGCATAACGGGTCTATTCTTTATCTTTGCGCCAATTGAAATCGTGCTTGAAAACAAAACCTACGCCTTGTTGTGTGTTCGCTTGCTTGAGCGAATACTTGTCAACCGTATGGGTGTATGCCTTGATACGCACTTTTCCATTCGGGGTAATCATATATTCTACATCCAAGTCTCCAAATATAGGTCGATTGGAGATGTCGTTATAACGATAACCTATATTTCCGTTGATAATGAGTCTGTCCACGGGTTGTAATTGGAAGACCGCCTCATACTCTTGACTGGCATTGGCATTGCTGCCGTCACTACGGTAATTGAATCCCATCGTGAAGACATTGGTCAGTTTGCCTAACCAGGAGTTGATTTGACCTGTTACTGTGGAGGATAGCAGAGAATAGGTCTCGTTGAGCGGAGTATAGGACGTGTTGCGTAGATATTCCGGAGTGAAGAATCGTCCGAATACCAATAGGTACACTACTTGACGCATCATCATCTCCTCCGTATTAATCATACTCCTGACTTGAGATTCTATCGCTTGGTCTGACTGAGGTAACTCAATGCCAAAACGTATGGTGGGTTCCTCCAACGAGCCGATGAGGCTCACACAGGTATTGACTGGCACAGAACTGCGACCTATGGTCAGGTCACTGATCTGGTCGCCGAATAGATCCTTGAGGTTCGCAGTTACGCGATATTTAGCCGTCACGTTGAGTTCCGGAGTCTCAGGTCTGCCATTCCATATCACCTGACTGCCTTCGCCCAAGGTGAAGTCCCTACGAACCAGATTGCCCACCGTGAAACCGAAGGTTCCGCTTTGGAGGGTGTACGTACCCAGCAGGCGTATGTTTCCCGTCGAGTCGTCCATCGTGAACCGTAGGGCGCCGTCACCGCGACCCTGTAGCATATCGCCCGTCCTGTCGTTGATAACGAGTTGGAAGAGTAACTCGGGATTGATATCTAAGTTCATCCCCATCATAAACTTCGTTTTGGGACCATGCAGTATCTTTTTCTTCTGGATGAACGAGCGCTCTATATCGAGGTTCGTCAGCTTCTTGTTTTCTATAATGTTGTGGTCATAGAAGGTGATGAAGTCGTTATCCGCGGCACTGCTGGCACCTGCTACGGACATGCGGAAGCGAGACTTGCCTACTGTCGTGGCGTTGGCACTCAGTACCACCGCGTCATCGTCACCTTTGATATGGATGTCGCCGTCGGCATATACTTTGCCTTGTATCAGTTCTCCAGCCTTGTCCGGCAGGTTAATGGCCATTGTGTGATGCAGCTCTCCGTCAATGCGGAAATTGAAGTTCTTGAAATTGAAGTGATTTAGCACACCGTCAAGGCGAAGCAGGTTACCTTCCTCGTCGCGTATGTCCATATTCGGGAAACGGATAGCTGTGGAGTCCATGAACACCGAGTCGTTTACATAGTATGTACAACCCGTGAATGGGATAGTCAGGTGGGCATCATGTGTCTTTACTCGGGCCAATACGTAGGTGATAGGTCCGTCGCCTAATACCTGCACACGTCCGCTTGCCGTACCGTTGATGTCACTCAGTATGCCTTCTGTCCAGTGATTGATGAAGGCGATAGGTATGGAGTCGGGATATATATCCAGTCCCCACTTATTCTCTTTGGGTTGTACAAGACCATCCAGATGAGCAACGCGTCGGGGACCATTGATTACATCGGCACCGATGATAATCTCCATCTTTTCGCGATCCAATTCCACACGTGCATCCACATCGCCTACAGGCATTTCGTTCAAGTATGCCGAATCAAGTCGCACTACGGCGTCAAACATAGGCTGCGAGAACATGCCGTATACGGTGGCAGTACCTGTTAGGTCGCCGTCTGCATAGAAGGACTCCTCCGCTAAGACAAAGGGTAGTATATACCCTAATCGCAGATGACCCAACTGCAACTTGAGTGAGTCCGTCATGGCGGTCGAGCCCCTTCCGTCTGCCTCAACAAACATGTGGTCAGTACCGATGCGGAAATGCTCTACCTCCAATAGCGTATCGGCTATCGTATAGCGTATATGGCTATCGGCTAATCGGTAGGTTGAGTCGGCAAATTGTAGCTCGGAGGGCTGCAGATGCAGGTCAAAGATAGGTTTCTGTTTCTTCTGACCGATAGTGGCATCCAACGCGAGGAAGGAGGTACGCTCTCGGAGTGAATCCAGAGACGAAAAGTCCACGTTGATGACATTCTTATCCACACGAGTGTTCATGATATAGAGCGAGTTATACCATTGGGCAGATAGTTTAATGCCTACGGGACCCGTGTAATTGTCAGCTTGTAGGTTGACTTCGCGAACCACTTCTTGGCGATTCGTGATAAAGGGAGCATAACCGCTTAAACCGAATAAGCCTAAACGCTCGTTGATATAGCCTTTCAGTATCGGATAGTCACCTAATACATAGGGGAGGTCCAGCACATGTTGAAGCTCGTGCAGTTGGTGACCGTATAGATAGAAATCCAATTGATTAGACGATGGATCGGACAAAATTTTGTTTCGTTGCGCATCGCTAAAGAGATTGGGAAGATATTTCACGCCTAATTTCTTAAATGTCGTGAGTAGAGTGGCATAGGTATAGTCGCCTTGGATACGCATGGTCATGACATCGCTCACCAGTCGTAGCAATTTCTTCTTTCTCTCGCTCTCCATCACCAGCTCCAACTCGTCTATATTGATACGGCTCGAGTCGTTGCGGAAGTAGAGGCTGTCTATTGTCAGATAACCGGTCAGACTATCAGGATTGAGTCCCACGCTGTGGGCACGCATTTGGAGTCGCAACTCGGAGTCGGTGTATTTGTTGCTTAGGTTGAGTGCGCCCGGACAGAAGCGATTCAGCGCCAAACGGAAGTCCATCTCTGCATCTTTGTAGCTCAGGTTGGCGAGTCCGTCGAAGCGCATATTCAGGTTCTCGTCATCTATCTCCAGGGTTCCTTCATACGAATGGCGGGTGATACGTCCTTTCATCTTGAGGTCACTATAG
>CAMHEP010000096.1 GCA_946184195.1 uncultured Bacteroidales bacterium
CACAGAAAAAGACGGCACTGCTGCCGTCTTTTTCTGTTGTATTCTCTCTATTTATTTTGCATTAATGCAAAATTATTTGCTTATTCCGTTTTTTCTTCGTACCTTTGTGCGCTATTTATACGCTCAATAGACGCAAAGTATGAAAGTGATACAACATATCGGTGAGTATTTCCTACTCATGTGGCGGGTCTTCCATAAGCCCGACCGTTGGCGCATGTTCTTCCGCCAGTACTCCAAGGAAATGGAGAAACAGGGACTGCAATCGCTTCCCTTAGTGGTGATTATCAGTATCTTCATCGGTGCTATCCTGACTATTCAGGCTAAGACCAACACAGAGAATCCGCTGCTTCCGACCTACACGACCGGTCTGCTGACGCGAGAGACCCTTCTTCTTGAGTTTTCCTCCACCATCTTGTGCCTGCTCCTTGCCGGCAAAGTGGGGAGTAACATCGCCAGCGAGATTGGCACAATGCGCATCACCGAGCAGATAGATGCCATGGAAATTATGGGTGTCAATAGTGCCAACTACCTTATCCTGCCGAAGATTACGGCTTTCGTGACCATGATGCCTTTCCTCGTCATCATCTCGATTGCCGTGGGATTGGTCGGCGGTTATGCTGTCGGCATGTTCACCGACATCATCACCGTGGCGGATTATGTGGTCGGCATCCAATATTCTTTCAACCCCTATTTTGTCTTCTACGGGCTCATCAAGGCACTCGTCTTCGCCTTTATCATCACATCCGTGGCAAGCTACTACGGCTACTATGCCTACGGCGGCGCACTCGATGTAGGCCGCTGCAGCACCAACGCCGTAGTACGTAGCTCCATCATCATCCTATTCGCCGACCTTGTTCTCACTAAGTTGCTATTATGATACACGTACAAGATATAGTTAAGAGTTTTGACGGACTTACCGTACTCAATCACGTGACGACCGAGATGCTGGACGGGAAGGTCAATATGATTATCGGTCAGTCGGGTAGCGGTAAGACCGTACTCATGAAGTCACTCATCGGTCTGCATCAGGTGGATTCGGGACATATTCTCTACGACGACAGAGACCTCACCCGGATGAGTGAGGACGAACTGCGTGACCTCCACCGCGAGGTGGGCATGCTCTTTCAGGGGTCCGCACTCTTCGACAGCATGACCGTCATGGAGAATGTGCTCTATCCGCTGGAGATGTTCTCCGACATGACCAAAATAGAGATGGAGCAGCGGGCACGCTTCTGCCTCAACCGTGTCAACATAGCGGAGCATGCCCTCAACCTCATGCCCTCGGAGATAAGCGGCGGTATGCAGAAACGTGTGGCGATAGCACGAGCCATCGCCCTCAACCCTAAGTACCTCTTCTGCGACGAACCAAACTCGGGTCTCGACCCGCGCACCAGCCTCGTCATCGACCAGCTTATCCACGAAATCACCGAGGAATACAATATCTGCACCATCGTCAACAGCCACGATATGAACTCCATCATGGAGATAGGCGATAACATCCTCTTCCTCAAGGGCGGACAGAAAGAGTGGCAAGGCTCACGCTACGACATTGTCCACTCTGACAACCAAGCGCTCAACGACTTCGTCTTCGCCAGTGAATTATTTAAGAAAGTAAGAGCAGCGGCGAATCAAGCTGAAGGAAAGAGTAAGGAGTAAAGAATAAGGAGTAAAGAAAAATATGAAAAAGAGGCTCTATCTACTTATCGGGTTGATTGTGGTGGCACTGACAGTGACTACAGAGCGGGTGCAGGCGGTACAGGCCATGCGCACTCCGATAGCCCGGGTGCAACCCGATGGTGACACCCTGATGGTATTGCTGCGCGGCGATGAACGCCAACACTGGGCAATGACTATGGACGGCTATCTGGTGCGCGAAAACGACAAAGGCGTGGTCTGCTACCTGCAACGCGACAAACGCCAAACGGCCAGCCTGAGCAAACGGCAGGCTCATAATGCCGACCGCCGCCGATGCTGCGAGAGACGCTGGTTGAAACGACACGGGGTAAAGCGGGAATAAGTGACTCAGCGAGCATGACGATAGCCCCTTGATAGCTCTGCGATGTCACGGCGATGTCCGCTACATACCCTCTTCATGTTAGGACTTTACAGAAGGAAAGACAAGAACATTTGAATATAATAGATACATTATGAAACGGATGAAAAGACACAGCAAGTGGATGTTGGTGACGCTGCTGGTATGGAGCAGCGTGATGGCGAGTGCCGGTCCGGCATGGCGCGGTGCGATACCTCATGTGCAACCTGATGGTAGTCGTGTGCAAGTGAAGATGCACGGTGATGAGTACTGCCACTGGCTGACGGACGAGAGTGGTCAGCAGGTGGAGTTAGGGAAGGACGGCTTCTACCATGCCGTGCCGTCATGGACTGCCGACGAGATACAGGCTCGCCGCAGTTCCGCCATGCGTCAGGCAGGCGCTGCCAACCTGCACAAAGTGGGTACACCCAATACCCACATGCCCGACCGAGGTATCATCATCCTCGTGGAATTCCCCTCTGTGCACTTCACGACCAATACCGATAGCCTGGTGCTTGCTCTGTCGCAAGAGGGTTATACCAACGCTTCGGGAGCCGTCGGTTCGGCAGAGGACTATTTTGCTACCGTCTCCAATGGTCACTACACGCCGCAGTTCGATGTGTGGGGTCCCTACCAATTATCGAAAGCACCCGGTTATTATGCCGGCAGTACCGGCATGTCCAACGGCAGCGCCATGGCACAGGAGGCATGCTCGCTGGCAGTGGCTGACGGCAAGAGTTTTGCGCCCTATGCCCAAAGCAACTACGAGGTGCCTTTCGTCTTTATCATCTGGGCCGGCACCGACCAAGCCATGACACAGGTGAGCGGTGATATATGGGCTCATGCCCTATCGGTCAACTATACTTTTGGCAGTTACAAAATCAAGAAATATGCGTGCTGCAGCGAGATATGGGGCAACTCCACCATCGGCTTTGCACCCAACGGCATCGGCACCTTCTGCCATGAGTTCGGACATATACTCGGACTGCCGGACTACTACACCACGGACGGTCTGAGCAATCCTCGGGCGGACTCCACCTTAGGCTACTGGAACATCATGGACTACGGTAGCTACCTCAACCAAGGATGGAACCCTCCGCTGTACTCTGCCTATGACCGTTATTTCCTCGGCTGGGAGACGCCGGTGCTACTTAAGGAGGCAGTGAACGACACCCTCCCCATCACCGGCAGTCAGACCTCGGGCACGACACGCGTCATCAGTCCCGACGGCAAGATGCCCTCCTACTCCTACAACGGCTGGGTATACTATATAGAGAACAGACAACTGGTAGAATGGGACAGTTTCCTGCCCGGACATGGAATGATTATCACTAAGGTGAACTACAATAGCTCGAAATGGAGCAGCAACAAGCCTAACAACACCTCCCCCATGCTCTTTGACATGATAGAGGCCGCGGGCAAAGTGCCGTATTACGGCGGCAGTATCTACTACGGCAGTCCGAGCGACCCCTTCCCCGGGACCAACAACGTGACGAGTTACGCTCCCTACAGCCAATATCCGCTCAGCGAGATAAACGAACTGGAGGACGGACGCGTAGCCTTTAAGTTCATGGGCGGCAAGGAACCCGTCACCACCGCCGTCGAGGAGGCGGAGCAACCGGCACAACAATGGTGCAAACGGGTCGTCAACGGACAAGTAATGATACAACATAACAACGATTATTATACCCTCACGGGAGAGAAGATATGCAGATAGTCAGCTATAACCTCAACGGCATCCGCAGTGCCTCGTCCAAAGGACTGATGGAATGGGTGAAGGAGCAGAACCCCGATGTATTCTGCATCCAGGAGAGCAAGGCACAGCCCGAGCAGATAGACACGATGGCGTGGCAGGAACTCGGCTACCATAGTTATATCCACTCGGCGCAGAAGAAAGGCTACTCAGGCGTTGCCATCTTCAGCAAGCGACGTCCCGACCTGATAAAAGCCGGTATGGGCATTCCTCGCTATGACAGCGAGGGACGCGTGTTGCGAGCCGACTTCGGCGATGTGACTGTGGTATGTGTGTACATCCCCAGCGGCACCAGCGGAGGCGAAAGACAGCAGTTTAAGATGGAGTTCCTTGAGGACTTCCTCGTTTGGATTAAGGCACTGCGTGAGGAGCGTCCGAATGTCGTCGTTTGCGGCGACTATAATATATGTCACCACCCCATCGACATCAATCACCCCGAGCGCCAAGTGGGCGTGAGTGGTTTCCTTCCTGAAGAACGCGAATGGATGGACCGTTGGGAGGCGAGCGGCATGGTGGATTCGTTCCGCCTCTTTGACAAAGAGCCCGAACGCTACAGCTGGTGGTCGTTCCGTGCCGGTTCCCGCGAGAGGAACGTGGGATGGCGTATCGACTACGAATGGGTCAGCCAACCGCTGCAAGAAAGAATAGAGAACGCAAAGATATTAACCGAAGCAGTGCATAGCGACCACTGCCCCGTTGCATTATGGATACACTGAGAACAGAACATTTAGTGAAGAAATACGGTAAGCGAACCGTCGTCAACGATGTGAGTATCCACCTTGAACAAGGTGAGATAGTGGGATTGCTGGGACCTAACGGTGCGGGCAAGACGACCACCTTCTATATGACCACCGGCCTCATCACGGCTAACCACGGACACATCTACCTCAACGACCAGGATATCACCGATTACCCCATGTATCGCCGCGCCCAGTTGGGTATCGGCTACCTGCCCCAAGAGGCATCGGTATTCCGCAAAATGACCGTGGAGGACAATATCCGCTCGGTGCTCGAGATGACCAAGTTCAGTAAGGCTTACCAAGCTGAGAAACTGGAGCAACTCATCAGCGAGTTCAACCTCAACCATGTCCGCAAGAACCTCGGCGACCGTCTGAGCGGCGGCGAGCGGCGGCGGACGGAGATAGCCCGCTGTCTGGCTATCGAACCTAAGTTCGTCATGCTGGACGAACCCTTTGCCGGCGTAGACCCTATTGCCGTGCAGGAGATACAAGATGTGGTATGGCGGCTCAAGGATAAGAACATAGGCATTCTCATCACCGACCACAACGTGGACGAGACACTCATGATTACCGACCGTGCCTACCTGCTCTTTGAGGGTAAGATACTCTTCCACGGCACCCCCGAGGAATTGGCTGCCAACCCTATTGTGAGAAAGAACTATTTGGGACGCGACTTCGAATTGAAGAAGAAGACACGTGTGACCAAGGATGAATAAAGGACTCCTCTACATAG
>CAMHEP010000097.1 GCA_946184195.1 uncultured Bacteroidales bacterium
GCCGTCATAGTCATAGCCTGCCGCGAGAAGAATGCCCCCGAGGTGGAGGTATCCACATCGCCCGCTACGGTGATGCCATCCCCCCGTGCCTCGGCATCTGTAGCCGTCATGGGTGACACTGTATATATCTTCGGCGGACGGGACAGTCATCAGCATTACCTCAATGATATGTGGCGCTACGTAGTCTCCACCGACACGTGGACACAGATTAACACTTTCCCCGGGAAAGCTCGTGTCAAAGCAGCCATGACCTATTGCGACGGACAGATATATGTCGGCATGGGTTTCAGCGGAGAGAAAGTATACCTTGACAGTTGCTATCTGCGGGACTGGTGGCAATATTCGCCCCAAACCGACACATGGAAAAGACTGAAGGATTTTCCTTCTGCCAACGTGGTGGGATGCACGCCCTTTCATTCGGACGAAGGCATCTATACTTTTTACGGCATGAGCAAAGGCTTCAGCCAAGAAATCTATCATTATAGTTCCTCTGTCGACCGCTGGGATAGCATTGTCTGTCAGAACGAGAGCCCTGAACCACGCTGCGGAGGCTGCGGAGCCAAAATTGGCAACCGCTGTTTCTTCGGTACAGGCTACGATACATGGAATAACCGCGACTGGTACGAGTTCAGTCTAAGCGACCATGAGTGGCAAACACGGCAATCCCTCCCCGGCAAGGGACGCCAACTATGTGTAGCCGCAGCGACAGACAGATATATCTACGTTTTCGGCGGACGAAACTTCGGCGGCGATATGACAGGGGGCGAAGTCTTTGCGCAGTACCTGCGCTACGATAGTGCGGAGGATAGTTGGGAACACTGCGGCGACATGCCCTGCGGCAAAGCCGAGAATATGGTGGCATTCACCCTGCAGGGACACGTCTACTACGGACTGGGAGAGAACGAAGACGGCAAACTGATTGATACGATATACCGCATTGACGAATAGACAGCGAACCATAGGACTCATCGTGCTGCTTGTTGTCAGCACCACCTGCTCCGCCTGGAACTGGTGGCCTATAGCGTGCGCCAAGGATGTACGTATATGGAATTCCGACATTCAACGCGACACCTTATTATATATAGGTGAGCTGAGCGGCAATGCCGGCGGGGGGAGTCGTTCGCCGTGGATGATGCAATACGATGCGAATGGGCACGTGAGCACCGAGCCTTATAGCGGTAACCTCACGCTGGGCATACGCAAACCGTCCACACGTCCCATACGGTGGTTCGACTATGACGGTGCCGTGCTACTGACGGGACGGCTGCAGAGCGGCGAGCGGTTAGGTACGGGTTATTTCCGCGAACTCTACGCCCATGTACGACTCTATATAGTGGATGTAACCGTTGGTATCAAACCTATGGAGAACGCTTTTGGCGATAAGGAACTGACCATGGGCGACCTGCTCATATCCGACAACGCCCATCCGATACCGCGTGTCACCATCGGACTGGACCACTACACTCCCTTCCCGGGACTGTACGGGTATTTGGAAATACGCGGTGGATTGACACACGGATGGCTGAATGACAATAACGATTACGTGAAGAAGACCCTCCTGCACCATAAGTTTGCCGGAGCACGCATAGGCGGCAGGCTACCGGTGAACATAGCCTATGAGATACACCATGCCGCCCAATGGGGAGGTACGGACAATATATACGGAGACTTAGGGAACGACTGGTCGGCATTCAAGAATGTGTTCATGGCACGCTCCGGAGGGAAAAGCAGCAACGAGACCATCAATGCACAGGGCAACCATATCGTCAGTCAGACCTTATGTCTAACCGCCAAAGGTAAACGTTGGCGTATGGATATTTATTGGCAAAACCTGAGTGAAGACGGTCCGTTGCGTTTCATCGGCTGGACGATGAATGCTGCAGACGGACGATGGGGACTTCATCTGAGTCAGAATCGTTGGCCCTTCCTCTCCGCCTTCACGCTGGAGTGCATCCAGACGACCGACCAATCCGGACCGTTCCACGACAGGGACGGATTCATATACGGCGGCAACGACGGTTACTATGCCAACAGCATCTATCGTCAAGGTTGGACCTACTATGGCCGCGTCATCGGCAACGGGCTGATGAGTCCCGACGACAGCCGCGTCATAGCCGGCTACATAGGACTGAAAGGGGATATATACGGTTTCCGCTATCGGTTGGCAGGTCTGCATAGCCGCCATTTCGGTACCTACCAGCACCCCAACCGCACACGCAACACATCGCTCATGCTCGACATCAAGAAACGGGTGGAACAGGCATGGGGACTGGAGTTCGGACTGAGATTATCCGCCGACATAGGCGATAAGTGGGGCAATAACTACGGCGCGATGGTAACCGTTACCAAGAGCGGACTGATTAAAGAATGGCATTAATAAAATAAAGTATTATATATGAATATCGTAGAAACAAGTAACACAATTTTCGCAAAGGCTGTTCAGGACTATCACGTCACGAACCATGTGGATGCACCTATCCACAATCCCTATGCCGAGGGAACGATTGAGCATGATCTGTACCTCAAGAACTGGATTGACGTAGTACAATGGCACTTGGAGGATATCATCCGTGACCCGGAGATAGACCCGGTGGAGGCTCTGGCGCTCAAACGTCGTATTGACCGCTCCAATCAGGAGCGCACGGACCTCGTTGAGCGTATTGACAGCTATTTCCGCGAGGTATACAAGGATGTTAAGCCTCTCCCTGATGCCCGACTCAACACCGAGAGTCCTGCTTGGGCTATTGACCGTCTGAGTATCCTGCACGTAAAGATTTATCACATGCAGGAACAGGTGGACCGTCAGGACGTCAGCGCCGAGCAACATGCAGCCTGTGTAGGCAAACTCGCCGTGCTACATGAGCAATTGGGCGATATGACCACCTCCATCAGCCAACTGCTGGAAGACTATGCCGCCGGGCGCAAGGTGATGAAGGTGTATCGCCAGATGAAGATGTATAACGACCCGTCGCTCAACCCTGTTCTATACGGCAAGAAAGCGTGAAAAGACTGTTAGTCATACGATTTTCGGCATTAGGCGATGTGGCAATCCTGGTGCCGGTGCTCAGGTTGGTGGCGGAACAATATCCCGACTGGGAAATCACAATGGTCAGTCGCTGTCAGTGCGAGCCGCTCTTCCGCGATATGCCGGGTAATGTACGTTTTGTGGGTGCCGACCTCAAAGGGAAACACCACGGGCGACGCGGCTTAGACCGTCTGCTCAGTGAGATAGACTATCGTCACTTCGATGCCGTAGCAGATATGCACAAGGTGCTGCGTTCCGCCTATCTGGCGCTACGCGTCATGCTCACCGGTGCCCGACTGACATGGATACACAAGGCACACTTGAGCAAATGGCTGATGGTGCATAAGCTCATGCCCACCCGTCATAGCCTCGTCACCACCACCAAACGCTACCAGCACGCATTCAACCGCTTGGGATTTGATGTACACATACCGCCTACCTTCCTCATTACCTCGGCTCAAGGTCAGGGTAAGCTCAAGGAACAGGATACACGCCAAGGTATCGGTATAGCCCCCTTTGCGGCACACAAGGGTAAGATATACCCGCTTGAACAGATGGAGCAGGTGGTACGACTGCTCAATGATCGTGCATCAATGCACGATATGAAGATATACCTCTTCGGTGCCGGCAAGCAGGAAGAGCAGGTATTGGACCAATGGGCAGCGCGCTATGAGCACGTGGTGTCCCTTGCCGGCAAGCAGGATATGGCAGCAGATATAGAGACAATGAGCAGGCTCAAACTCATGGTGACGATGGATAGCGCCAATATGCACTTAGCCTCGCTGGCAGGCACTCGGGTTGTCTCCATTTGGGGCGCCACTCACCCGTCACTTGGTTTTCTGGGCTATGGGCAACGTAGCCGTGACTGCATACAACGACAGGACTTAGATTGCCGTCCCTGCTCAGTATTCGGAAAGCAACCCTGCCGATATGGCGACTACCGCTGTTTCGACATCGCGCCCAAGGATATCGTGGAACGTATAATGAGTGCATATACCGAATGAGTCAAACCTATCAGACAACAAGAATCGACTAATCAACGAAACAAACAACGATGCAAGCTTCGTTAATCATATCTGTTTACAAGAATGTCCAAGCCCTTCGAGCCGTGCTGGACAGCATCAAGCGCCAAACGGTGCAGGACATCGAGGTTATCATCTCCGAGGATGGGCAAAGCGCAGAGATGGCTGATTTCGTTCACAAATACGATTTCCCGTGGCGCATGCAACATATCACACAGGAAGACCTTGGCTGGCGCAAAAACCGCGTACTCAATCTATCGATCATGGCATCCCGTGCGGACTGGCTCATCTTCATTGACGGCGACTGCGTGTTGCATCCGCGGTTTGTAGAGATGCACCTAAGATACCGTCAGCCGCATGTCGTACTGGCAGGTAAGCGTATCAAACTCAATGAGGAGCTATCCGAACGGATGATGCGCGGCGAGAAGGTTAGTCTGTGGCCCTACCTATTTGCTAAACGCGGCTGCAGCTTGGTGGAGGAAGGGTTCTACTTGCCGTTAGCGAAGCTTTGGCGGCGTCCCGTACGCCATCTCACCGGCAGTAACATGTCAATGGCTAAGGAAGATATAGTGGCTATCAATGGTTTCGACGAGAACTATGTCCTGCCTGCTATCGGGGAAGATTACGATATTGAGTGGCGTCTTCCCGAGAACGGATGTACCATAGTTTCGCTGCGTAACTTAGCCGTCCAATACCACCTCTATCATAAAGAGAACTGGACAGACGACACGGAAAACATGAAGTATTTCAGGCAGATACAAGCTGCCCGACAAATCGTTTGTAAAAATGGCATACGCAAAGATTAACCCCTTGATGGCATTGGTGGTGTGGTACAATCCCACCGAGCAAGAGCGCGATGCTGTTCGTCTCTATGAGAAGGAGGTGGACAAAGTGATTATTGTGGATAATAGTTCAGAGAGTCATGAAGCCTTAGCCGACACACTAAGTAATGTAGAATATGTCTCTTTAGGCGAGAACAAGGGTATTGCAACCGCCCTCAACAGGGGGTGTGCGCTGGCGATGGATAAAGGCGCAGAATGGATACTGACCATGGATCAGGATTCCCTATGGAACCAACAGTCGGTACGAGATTACATCGCCGAGGCAGAACAATACGAGGAAGGCGACAAAGTGGGAATCTTCTCCCCTTATCACGACTGTGACGGCACGCCCGAGAAGCATTCCCGCAAGGGACGTTTTGAAAAGC
>CAMHEP010000098.1 GCA_946184195.1 uncultured Bacteroidales bacterium
AATAACATCTACCGGATAGGTCTGTTGCTCCAAGTATTTATCTACCGTAATGACAGGCAGTGTCTTGGTTCCAACGGGTAGCGTTACTTCATAATCGAGATTATCCGTATGGAAGTCTGTCAGTAGTTCCCCATTCAAATAAATAGCCTTGAGGTTAGCATTCAGTTCCTCAGCATGTTCATCTACCTCGTGTCGGAAAAAGATGACATAGGTACTATGGTGCAAACCATCCTCTGCCGTGACATGGATAGTGACGCATTTACCGCCAAGACTATCTGTAACAAACAACTCGTAAGTTTGTGCATCTTCTTTCTTGAAGACAGAGACCACAGGAGTGATAGAGTCATTCACCAACGTCTCCGTGTATTTGAATGTACCTTCCTCGAAACTACGCAAGTCCTTACCATCGATACAAATACGATTGAGCAGCGAGTCAGAGGATAGTTCCATCGGGAAAGCAATCGTGTAAACACGAGTACTTCCGCTCTGCGAGGTTACCACAATCTGTATATCCCACCCGAGTGACTTATTCGTCACTGAGGTCGGCACCCAAGTCGCATCCAGTTTCTGGTATTGATCACCCAAAACAGGATAAACTTCAGGCATCGTCGTTGTTCCGGAAGGAAGCATCACCTCATATCTCATGCTGTCACCGCGGAAAGACTCAATCTCCTTATTATTCACCCAGATACTTTTCAGCGTATCCACCGTGGACTGCTTAATTTCAAACACTACCTTGTATAACCCGCTCGTGCTATCCTCTGCCAACACATGTATGAGTTGCGAACGACGATAAGTAGTGGAATCCAATGTCTCAATAGACACTTTTGGGAATGTATTGTTGTCATCTTCGCTGGTAGAGAGTTGCGGGAAGGCAGGCGTTCCAACAGGTAACTGGATATAATAGTTGTTCCTATTGGGCTCATATCCCGTTAAAGTATCGCCATCCGCATAGATAGCGCCTAAGGTCTTCACACTTGAGAGAGTGAAGTTGAAGAGAAGGACATAAGTAGCCGTAGTGCGATGGTCCTCTGCCAATACATGTATCTCAACCTTTCTATTCGGTTCATCTATAATGATTGTATCAATCTGCTGAACCGACTCACCCTTCTGCGGTGTCACATCAGGTATGGTATATGTGCCAACAGGCAGTGTCACATTATAGAAATAGTAGTCCGAGCGGAAGTTCTCCAAGGAATCCGTGCCGATAAAAATCATGCTTAAGTCAGCATAGTTAGATGTCGGCACTGCAAATTGCAGAGTATAAGTATTGGTCGTCATGCCATCCTTTGCCGTTACATGGAGCAAAACCTCCAAATCATTCATCTCTATATCTACCGTTTGTCCCTCCATCATGAGTTGTGCGCTCACCTCGGGAAGAGTGGTCGTGCCGGCAGGCAGATTGATAGTGTAGAGGTTCTGCATCGGCGAGAAGTGTAACCTATCGTTGATACGACGTTCGAAGTCATCGAAAGTCACTCCGCCCAAAAGGATGTTCTTCAGTGTTGCATCATCCGATTGAGTGAGCATGATAGCCTCGACTACATAATCCTGCATAGTCACGCCGTCCTGCGCCACAACATGTAGCGTATAGTCATAACCGTAAGACGTTTCCTCTCTATTAACCTGCACATTTTGGAAATAATCATCCGATGCCCAACCTATCACTATCTCATCGGACGGTGTTGTTACTGAATAGTTGTGACGTCCGACCTCAAATTTATCTACCGGCATATTATTAACCAAGATCGCCTTAAGGTCCGCATTATGACTCGGTTCTGCATCAACAGTAACACTATATTGTCTATGGTATAGTCCATCTTCGGATGATACATCAATATAGGAAGTCTGACCTAACGAAGTAGCCGCAATCACCTCCACTTTCGCTCTACTATCTTCTGCCTGATAGGTGAGCGAGGGTAAACGAGGCTCTGCCTGCTTAATCTGCCCTACCGGAATAGTAATATGGTAATCCGTCACCTCTGCATCAAAGCCCTCCAATGCAACTCCATCCAATAGAATAGTTGCTAACTTATCGTTACTTGAGAGTAAACGTTTAAGTGCTACACGATAGATACCTTTCGCTCCATTATTTTCGGGGGTAACTTCAATTTCAACAATTGAATCCGTATAGACCGTTGTCTGCACTTGCTGCTTTTCCATCATCGGGAGAGCATAGAAGATGTGCTCGCTCTCGTTAGTGAAGAACTCATATTCGTGCATTTGCGGGTCATAATCGCTCAGTGTATCGCCATCCACAATAATAGCTTTCAACAGATTATTATCCGACAATTCAATAGGATAATTCAACTTGTATGTATGTTGAGAGGTTCCGTACACCTGCCACTCCAATCCATCAGGTTTTTGTATATAGACGACAGAATCCTGATAGTTTTGACGTTCGAAACGCATCCACAAAGGACGTTCAGCCTCATATGTGTATATATCCGGATTAAATCCGCTGAGCGCATGACCATCTATTTCCAATTCGTCCAGTTGAGCCGTAGTAACAATTGTCGGGCAAACTAACTGTACCTTATAGGTGCGTGAGTTTCCGTTTTCTGCCGTTACGATTATCGTTCCATTCTTGCTTTGCACTGTCTGACCATCCATCTTCTTGGTGAACTTCAGTTCGGGCAACTTATCTGAATGGATAATATATTCCGTATTTTCTGCATCAAAGTTTTCTACATCCGAAATAAAAGACAAGGATGCATCATCACTTAGATCAGTAATAAATTTCACCGTATAAGTACGTGTTTCACCTATTTCCGGTGTGACGACAATAGTCATTGTACTATCTGCAAAAGATGTTGCAATAGTTTGCAAACTACTGGTAGCCACACATTCGAAGTCAGGTAGCTGCTTTACTGAGGATGACATATGGTACTCATAGTCATTCTGCGTACCGACAAAGGCAGCCAAATCCGAGCCGCCAATCCTAATACCGGCTAAAGTGTTACGAGTATCCAACGGGCGCTTCACAGTCAGCGTGTAATCCGTATAGTCCGTCCCATTCTCTGCCCAGTTACGGATAGTAGCTGTACGCACGCCGTATTCTCCATCCTGAGTCTCATCTGCCCACACTATTTTACGTGCTTGATCCTCTACTTCGCCTACAAAAGAAAGAAGTGGTATCTCTACACGCTCAGGGTCAGTCAAAGTGGCAGTGAAAGCATTGCCGGACTTCGTAGCGGCGAGTGCATCTACTTTTAAACCTGTCAATGTATGATTATACGAGAATCGCAGATAGTCTATAGACATATTGGCATCTCCGCCATCCGTTAATGTGGACATAGATTCTTTAAAGAAGGAGTTCAGGATAATATTCAGTTGCATAGGAGCGGAGACCGCATTATTGGCTTCTGCCAAACTGAATTTGTACTCCTTATAGCCTGTATTAGCCTCCGTCGTGAACGCCAACTCTTTGCTGCCGCTACCGCTCAATTGATATACAATGCGGTTTTTCTCGTTACTGATACTTCCTGTTTTAGCGCGAACAGTCATCACATCAGGTGAGTTGCGGAAAGTGATACCTCCTTGTGCAGAGAAGGTGCTACCTCCGGCGACCTGCAACGAACCAGTAATCGTTCCAAGTGTTATCCATGCAGGCAGTATTCCTCCCAATGCTCCACCATAAAGAGAAGATGTTGTATTACCGGCACTCTTCTTGGAATTAAGTTGAACAGCTTTGTTACTTCCGCTGACGGTTTCTTCTACGACCTCACTATTTTTACCAAACGTATGTGATCCTGACAGAAATGCACTATAACTGGTAAAATAGTCTGCCAAACAGTTCCAACCCGCAGGCTTGGGAGCACCATTATTAGCCGCCGTTGTCCACTCGTTAAACTCTGTATTGGGAACCACATCACCGGGATAATAGAACCATAGGTCATACGTGTTGGTGAAACCATCTTTCGACACGATAGCCTGCCAATGTTTGCTATTGACAATGGTAGGAGTACATATGGCACCATTGTATCCCGTCGGAAGTACAATAGGATTGGCATCGATTTGTACAATATAAGAGAACTGATTCATATCGAAATTCTCTATAGGTACATCGTTTACCTTGATGCCGCTCAATACAGCAGGGTTCTGTGTTGCAATTGTCGGCGTTATGGTATACACCTCGTCGTCTACGCCTTCCTTGTTAGCTTTCACAGTAATTAAAGTCGGATGATTGATACCACCGGGTTGAACAAAGACCGTTTGCTCGGCATACATCTTCTCATATGCAATCTGAAGCGAACGTGAACCATACGGCATAGAAACCTCAAAGTTCCGTTTATTTTTGTCTGATAGACTCAGTTCGTTTAGAATGTCACTACCGTTCATATAGACACCAAGCGTTCTCAGTCTATTGGCTTCCGTAGCGAGCTCTGCCCTAAAGTGTAGGTTATATGTTCGAGTATCCCCATTTTCGGCAGTCACGATGAGTTGCGTTACTTGTCCAAGCGGACGAGAGATAAACTCTACGATTTGTTCATCTTCCACTTTTTCATATATAACCGCCGGTACATGAGTACTCTGATAAGGCATTATAATCTCATAGTCAGTTGTGTTCGGGTTAAACTCAAACTCAATACTACTATCATCAATAAATATCTCATCCAAGAGTGTATTGGAAGACTTGCGAACAGGGAAAGCTATCGTATATCGTGCATGAGACACATTATCTTCCGCCATCACATCTATCACGGTAACACCATTCACTCCGCTGAAATAGGTGGTAATGGTTTGGGTTGACAACTCGCTGATTGCATTCACCACCGGCACAGTCTTCGTACGCCATGCCAACGTGTCCACGTAGTTATAGACCATGGGGTCAAAACCTTCCAGACTAACTCCGTCTATCAGAATGTCGCTTAAGAGTGCATTATCAGAAATAACACGAGAATAGTCAATTACATACGTATTTACTCTACCCGATTCTGCAGTTACTTTCACCTCTTGCTTATTCTCGTTCACGTCAGTCACTACGATTGTCTGTCCCTCGGCACCAATCACAGAGATGGCGGGTAAAGCTTCACCGCGCGATAATTGAATGTTATAGGTGTATGTATTGGGGTCAAAGACAAGTTCCTTATCTTTTAGACTGAGGTTTACAAGGTTAGCGTTGTCGTATTTCGCAATCGTATAAATGACACTATATTCCTTTACGTCACTTCCATCTTCCGGCATCAC
>CAMHEP010000099.1 GCA_946184195.1 uncultured Bacteroidales bacterium
CGGTAGTTGTTCCGGATTTGGAGATTGAGATGATACCGAAACGCTTTCCTTCCAGCAGGTGTTGCAACTCATAGAGATAGTCTTCCCCGATGTTTTGTCCGGCATATACGATAATAGGCTTTTTGTTCTCAAGCCATTCGAAGGACGAACTGAGAGCCTCATTCACGGCCTTCGCACCCAGATAACTACCACCGATACCAATACATACGATGACTTCGCATTCACGACGAAGCAGGTCGGCTGAAGCCTGAATGTCCTTCAACTGGGGTCGAATATCTTCCGGCAGACGAAGCCAACCAAGGAAGTCATTTCCTTTACCTGTTCCCTGTACGAGGAGTTCTTGTGCGTGTTTTACTTGTGCTTCCATAGCACGTACGGCGTCGGCTTGGACAGCCTTTGCGTAACTGAATTGAATGTCTTTCATAATCTGTTGGGTTAAATGATGATTATTGTAATTGAGTTGTTAGTTCTTGTATTACCATCGTAGGGGACTCCTGCTGGTAGAGGATTCGGTACATGGCATCCACTATAGGCAGGCTGACGTGCAGTCGCTCGTTGGCTATATGGATGCAGTTGGTCCCGTAGTAACCCTCGGCAATCATCTGCATTTCCAGTTGGGCAGCCTTGACGCTATAGCCCATACCGGTCATCTGACCGAACTGACGATTGCGGGAGAATTTACTATAGGCTGTGACCAATACGTCGCCCAGATAACCGCTTGCGCTGATGTCGCGTGCCTTGGGAGCTGCTGCAGAAAGGAATCGTTGTATCTCCTGCAGCGCATTGCTGATAAGGACTGCCTGGAAGTTGTCGCCATAGCGTAGGCTCTGGCACATGCCGGCGGCGATAGCGTAGATATTCTTCATCACACTGCTGTACTCCAAGCCCACCACATCGGTTGAGGGAGTGGTGTGTACAAAACTGGTTTCGAATAGTTTAGCCAGTTCGCATGCGTAATCACGTTTCTCGCATCCAATGGTGAGATAGGATAGGCGATCCAATGCTATCTCCTCCGCGTGGCAGGGACCTGCTACCACTGCCAGACGGTCATAACTCATTCCGAAATGTTCGTGCAGGTAGTCTGTCACAATTTGGTTCTCATCTGGAATCATACCCTTGACAGCGGAAATAATGGTCTTGTCATCCAAGCTATGCTCAATACGATTGAGAGTCAGTTTAACATAGGGCGATGGAATTGCCAGAATAAGAATATCAGAAGCTTCAATCACCCTGTTGATGTCCGACGAGAAGTCGATACGGCTCGTGTCGAACTGTACATTACGCAGGTAATCGGGGTTCTTGCCTTTCTCGCGAAATGCGTCAATCACTTCTTCGCGGCGGATAAACCAATTGATGCATGGCTCATTCTGCATCACTATTTTGGCAAGGGCTGTTGCCCAAGACCCATTACCCAGTATGGCTACATGTCTATGTTCCATAATGTGTTGATAGTGTTCTTCGTTTGTTAATTATGCTTCCGGTTTCATGGTGGGGAAGAGTAGTACCTCCTGGATGGTAGGCTGACCGGTCATCAGGATGGTCAGACGGTCAATACCGATGCCGATACCCGATGTAGGGGGCATACCATACTCCAGTGCGCGCATGAAGTCGTGGTCTATCACCATGGCTTCATCATCGCCCTTCTTGGCAAGGTTCATTTGATCCACGAAACGATTATACTGGTCAATAGGATCATTGAGCTCACTATATGCGTTGGCAAGTTCCTTACCATTCACCATCAACTCGAAACGCTCGGTCAAACCTTCTTTGGAACGGTGCATTTTGGTGAGCGGTGACATTTCCACGGGATAGTCGGTGATGAAGGTAGGCTGAATGAAGGTACCTTCGCAGGTTTCGCCGAAGATCTCGTCAATCAGTTTTCCCTTACCCATATGCTCCGTATCCTCGACTCCCAATTTCTTTGCCTCCACGCGTATATCCTCTTCGCTCATCGTGGCTAAGTCGAGACCTGTCTTCTCCTTGATTGCATCCAAGATAGGCAGACGTCGATAGGGAGCCTTGAAGTCCACTTCGTGGTCTCCAATCTTCACCTTGGTCGTACCATTGACGGCGATAGCTATCTTCTCCAGCAGCTGCTCGGTGAAGGTCATCATCCAATTGTAGTCCTTATACTGTACATACAGCTCCATGCAGGTGAACTCGGGATTGTGACTGCGGTCCATTCCCTCGTTGCGGAAGTTACGTCCAATCTCGTATACACCCTCAAAACCACCTACAATAAGTCGTTTTAGATACAGTTCGGTGGCGATACGCAGATACATGTCTACATCCAGCGTGTTGTGGTGCGTGATGAACGGACGGGCACTCGCTCCGCCGGCTATCTGTTGGAGGATAGGTGTCTCAACCTCTGTATAGCCTGCTTCATCGAATACTTGACGCATTGTGCGCAGAATGGTGGCACGCTTGAGGAAGGTCTCTTTCACTCCTTCGTTCACCACAAGGTCCACATAACGCTGACGATAACGTTGCTCAGGGTCGTTGAAACCGTCGTATGCCACACCGTCTTTGTATTTGACAATAGGCAGCGGACGTAGGGACTTAGCGAGTACGGTTAGTTGTTTGGCATGCACACTAATCTCTCCCATTTGGGTACGGAAGACGAAACCCTCTATACCGATAAAGTCGCCTATGTCAAGCAGTTTCTTGAATACCACGTTATACATCTGCTGCTCCACCGTGGTGGGTTGTTCACCTTCAGCTACCGGTGCCTGTATATCGTCGCGGCTGACGTATACTTGGATACGTCCCTTGGAGTCCTGTATTTCAATGAAGGAGGCTTTACCCATGATACGTTTGGACATCAGTCGTCCGGCTATACGTACCGTCTTACCGGTATACCACTCGGCATCCGGCTCAGGTGCGCCTTCTTCGCGGTCTACAAATAGGGCTTTTATGTCCTTGGAGTAACCTGTCACTACATATTCATTGGCGGGGTAGGGGTTGATGCCCAAATCCCGCATGGCTTGCAGACTTTGTCTGCGTACTTGTTCTTGTTCGCTTAATTCCATTGCTATATTTTTGTTCTGTTATATTGCTTATTGTTGTTTGTCCCGCATGGCATAATAGTCGTGCCGTGCCTTCACTACGGCTTTGGCGCTACCCGTCTTGCCGGTGAGGAGGAACATCAGTGCCGCCGCATAGTCGAGTATCCATCTCACCGCTGCCACCATCATGTATCTGCCGTGCGACAGGTTCTTGTAAAGCATAAGGTGGTTGTTGCGGAAGTTGAGATAGGTCTTATGCGGGTTGTCGTAGCTCAGGCTCCCTCCGCCGAGATGATATACGATAGTTTCGGGCAGGCATACCATGCGCCATCCTTGACGTCTTAGTCGCCAGCATAGGTCTATCTCTTCCATATGGGCGAAGAATCGTTCGTCCAAACCACCGATATCCCGGTAGGCTTGTGTTCGAATACATAGGGCAGCACCGGAGCACCATTGTACATCTATCGTGGTGTCGTATTGTCCATGGTCACGTTCTACGCGACTTCCTATACGTCCACGGCAATAGGGATACCCAAACGCGCTGACATAACCGCCGGCTGCACCGGCATGCTCAAAGTATTCGGGCTTGCGATCGCTGCGTATCTTGGGCTGTACGGCTACTACATCACTATGCGCATCCATATAATCAAGCATCGGGCAGAGCCATCCTTCCGTCACGCGTACATCCGAATTGAGCAACACGGTATAGGTACTCTCTACGTGTTCCAATGCCCGGTTGTATCCTCCGGCAAAGCCGTAATTCTCAGTAAAGGGAATGAGACGCACCGTGGGGAACTGTTTACTTAGCAGTGCCATACTCCCATCCGTTGAGCCGTTATCTGCTACCACCACTTCCACATCGGGCAGAGTGGAATATTGCACAACGGAGGGCAGATACTGCTTGAGCATCTCTTCTCCGTTCCAATTCAATATGACGACACTACACCTCATCTATTTATCTGCATCTGTTAGCGGCCGTGAGTATTTCCATCGGTTGTGAGTCCATAGCCACAGCTCGGGTTGCTCCATGATATTTGCCTCCAGCCGCTTGGCATATTCGCGGGTGATAACACCCGGTTCTATGTCAGCGGGGTTATCGGCAATAAGTTCCACATGGGCGCTGTAGTGTCCGCGGCTGAGTTGAGTGATATGTACATAGGTCACGGCATAGCCGAACTTACGTGCTATATTCTCACCACCATCCAGAAAAGTGGTTGATCTGCCGAAAAAAACAGTCTCTACACTAGGTTTGTCGGGCGACACTTTCTGGTCGCTGATGAGCCCGAGGGTAAAAGGGGTTCCCAGACGGTGCACACGTACCAGATGACGTAGCAGGCTGTTCTTCTCGAAGTTACTATCCTTACCGCTACGTTTCTCGCGCAGTGCTATCATGGCGTCGTCGGCACTCTTGTTCTTAAGCCGGCGGTATACATTATAGTGGCGGATAGCGGGATTACTGAAACGTTTCTGTACATCAGCAGTCCATTCCCAGTTGCCTAAGTGCCCAAGCATAAAAATCACTCCTTGGTTCTGTACTGCCCATTGCTCCACATCCTTTAAATTATCAAATTGCATACGTTCACGCATGTCTTCGTCGGTTGCCCGATAGCCGTGCACTATCTCCATGATGACATCTGCAAAATGGTGGTAGAAACGTTTCTCTATGGCTCGGCGCTCGCGCTCGCTCTTGTCGGGGAATGCACCACGTAGGTTCTCTCTGACTAATGCACGGCGATAGCGAACCACATGATACATCAAGGGATAGAGTACACCGTCTGACAAAGCGTAGAGTGCACTCATTGGAAGACGTGATAATATACGGATAAGTGTCTTCATTTATTCCTCATACCATCCTTGCTCAATACCATATTGCAGCTCGCCGTCCATGACCAACTGAATCCATGTACCGCTGAGGCTGTGTTTCTCTTTCAGTGCTTGCTGCTTAATCCACTCTAACTGCTCAGTTTCGTCCACATCGCCTTCTAAATAGGTGGCTTCACCGGTGGTGTCGTCGTAGCTGAGCAGTCCTTGCTCTTCCAGATAATCATCCATCTTATCAAGCACGTAGAGCACATCCTCTGGGGTGTGCTCTTTCTTATCTTCTGTAGGAATGAGATTCCAGATATAGTCCACCATTTCCCTTTCCTCGGGTTCCATGAGTCCTAATTCCAG
>CAMHEP010000100.1 GCA_946184195.1 uncultured Bacteroidales bacterium
GAACATCGCATAGACCTCGTAGCTGTTCAGGCTGTGCCGCATCGCCGTCAGTTCGTCATAGTGGATGACGCTGACGAGCGGATGCAACTCCGGCGCGGAGATATACCGCGCGTAATCATTGACCGAACGGATATGTAGGATTTTCGGCTGCATTAACAGTTCTTGCCCATGTTGTATGCTTCTTGCAGTTTGGCGTGGCCGGAGATCTCACGCGGGTCGTTCACGCCGCCGCAGAACAGATGTCCCTTGAGGGCGCATTTCTCATAGCAGTCAATCCAGCCTTGCAGACCGCTCTCGGCGCGTTCCGGCACGAACGGTTCGTCCTCTGCCGCCGTAGTCAGTAGGTAGATGTCGCGGAACCGGTAATCCTTTGGATACATGGCGTTCATGCGGTCGATGAGCGTCTTCATCTGACCCGACATCTCGTAATAATAGATCGGCGTCGCCCAGCATACGACATCCGCATTGAGCACGGAGTCCATGATAGCCGGCACGTCGTCCTTGAAGACGCATGCGCCCGTCTCCTGACATTTAAGACAACCGATACAAAAGCGTATCTCTTTCCCGCGGAGCGAGATCAACTCTACTTCATGCCCGGCACTCTGGGCACCTTCGGCAAACTTCTCCGCCAGCGCATGGCTATTCGAACCTGCCCGCAAGGAAGTGGATAAAATAACGACTTTCTTACTCATATATTAAACTTTTTTCCGAAAACCAATTGCAAAGTTACTACAAAAAAATGACATACGCAAATAATAGGAAGAAAATCATTTTTGTGAGCTCTGTCTTATTGGCACACCACGACATAAGCAAATTTTTTAATCCTTATAATGACCTCCCCTCTTGCATATCTCATAAAAAAAGCGTACCTTTGCGGATGATTATTTTTGTTCGCCCTTTGCGAATAATCCAATGAGAGAAACAACGGTATATAGGAACGTTGATGTGGATTTCGAGAAACATCTGCATGTCAGGCGACGTATACCCGTCGAGATGAACATAGAGGAGACGACTTCGGGGTTCCGACTGACGATGCAAGAGAGGGATGGAGACCGCGGGACTATTCGCCGGGAGCAAAGCATTGAAGTAACCGTTCCTAAGGAACCGGCACGTAATGCTCAGCAGGCACTCGATAATGTGCGCCGCCAACTCTCCAAGTTGGGTGACACACCTTATATATTGTTACGTGACGTGCGCGTAGAGTGGCAGCAACCGTATTTCCTCCCTGCGGGGCAACTTAACGCGTGGCGACGTGCTCTGGTGGAGGAGATGACGAAGGAGGATTTACGAATGACGCATGCCAAATGTCGAATGACGAATGATGAAAAGCAAACGGCTACAACGGCGGACACATTTGGACAGAACGATTGTCCCGACGAGGTGGCATCACTATGCGAACAGCGACCCTTGATGACATGTCGTTATTGTATTCTGCACGAGATGGGGCATTGCCGCAAACTCAATCCGTTGAAGAAGGAACCTAAATATATGCGGCTGCGTAATGGCATGAAGGTACGTCTCCAATTCGATTGTGCCCGATGCGAGATGACTATATGGGCTGTATGACCTAACAGTTTCCCACAGGTATTTACAAACTAAACTATACAACAATGAAAAACAAAACAATGTACTTTATCGTAGCGCTGCTCCTGTCCGGCGCTTCGAGCATGTATGCAGCGAAACCGCAAGTATGGGATTTCGGTGCAGAGCAGGTGCCCGGTATGGATAACCGCCTGAGTGAGGCGGAGATAAACGCGTGGTTCCCGCGCTATGAGTCGGGTGCGATGTCGGCAGCCCTGCTCTCCTTCACGGCGAGCGACTCCGTCAACCTCCGTTACTATGCTGCTGGTGCACACAACCATCGTCTGCGTACTATCAACCCGCGACTTACCCATACGGATGAAAAGTCGGTCAAGGACTCTGCAGGACATGTCTTCACAGGCATGATTTATTCCAATAGTAGCGCTAACCCCCGTGTATATATTGAGCAGGAGTTTGCCATGGGTGATACTATCGAGTATGTGCTCTCATCGAACGGTAGAGAGGAGACCTATCGATTCTACCTCAGTGACAGTAGTTATTATACTACCTGTTATTTTCCCGGGCATCAGAAAGATGGTGTCAAGGCTCGTCACTATCGTTTCGTTTGTCCGAAAGATGGTAAGTATCGTTTAAGCGGCTTGGATGAGAAACTGGTGATAGCGCGTATTATCCGTTACCCGCTGGACCGTAACTTGACTAAGGAGGAACAGAAAACACTGCGTAAACAAGGCAAACACCCGCTTAAGCGTGAGCGAGTTAAGATGGCTAACCGCGCAGATTTCCCCGATACCTGCCGACTCAAGCAGGTGGCTTATCGGGACACGTTGTGGGTGGGGAATGGCGGCTTGGGACGCATCAATGATGCACTAAATCAGGTGCGTCATATGAATCGCCAACCCGGACAGCGTGTCATCGTGATGATTGCTCCGGGTACGTATGATGAGATGCTGCGTATTGATATGGACGATATCACACTCAAGAATGCGGCAACCAGACCTTCCATATCGCTGCGTGGAGGTGGGGTGAATGTGGATAAGAACGCTGTGCGTGTCACTGCCTACTACGGCTATGGATACAACTACTTCTCCATGAACAGCAAGCAGGTTTACGACCCGCGTACACTCCGCGCTAATCGCAAGGGTAACAAGCCGTCCACCATCAATAAGGGCGGAAGTGACAGTAACTATTGGAATGCTACCGTGGTAGTGAGTGGACACAATTTTGTAGCGGAAGATATCATCTTTGAGAACTCGTTCAATCAATATATCAGCCTTAAGGAGACGGGGGATAGCCTTCTTGCTCAGGGCAAGCAGGCATCACGACCCAAACAACCTTTTAGCACGGAAGTGCAACATAAACGTTATCGTGAGCGTGCTGCGGCTATTGCTTTCGCTGATTCCACCAGCGGTGTCCTTAATAACTGCCGTGTGGTGAGCCGTCAGGATGCGTTCTATGGCGGCGATGGCGCATTCGTGCGCGTCAATGGTGGAATCTTGATGGGCTCTGTCGATTATATCTTCGGAGGTATGACATTAGTCTGTGTGGAGACGGAGCTGGTGATGCTTGTCTCTTCCGATAGCGATGACCGTACCTACATAACGGCGAGCCGCGCCCCCATGGGACAACGCGGCATGCTCTTCTACCGCTGTCATGTACGTGGTGCTATTCCTGGTGTAGAGATGGAGGATGAGACACCTGCCCGTCCCGGCTATTTCGGTCGTCCATGGTCTAAGTCTGGAGAGACGGTGTTCTTCGAGACACGGGTGGATTTACGACAAGGGGAGGACCCCATGATTGTACCTGTGGGATGGAGTGATGGACTGACCGGTGTGGGAGCTCCTCGCTCATACGAGTATCGTACCACCTATGGGAATGACGGAAACCCCGCAGAAACACAATGGAGGGCCCCATGGACCACAGTGCTAACCGAGCCCTACTTACCCGATGGTACACCTATTGCCCCGGATACATGGAGATAAGAAAAAAGCGATTGAGCGAGGGTGTACAGAACAATACCTGCCGTGACGCTTACGTTAAGCGAGTGTTTCGTCCCGAACTGTGGTATCTCAATACATCCGTCGCATAGGTCAATCACCTCCTGTTGCACACCGAACACTTCGTGCCCGAACACAACGGCGATGCCATGTGCGTCGCCGTCTTTTTTCTCTTCGGCTATACGAACTGACATCTCGGAAAGAGTGATAGAGTGGTGTGCTTGCTCCACGGCATATACTCGATACCCGCGCTGTTGCAAAAGCTTGACGGCCTGTAGGGTATCATCTATATGCTCCCATTCCATGCTCTCTTCCGCACCGAGAGCTGTCTTGTGTATCTCCATATCGGGAGGACACCCCGTGATACCACATAGTAGGACGCTCTCCAGACGAAAAGCGTCTGCGGTGCGGAAGACCGCACCTACATTGTGACGGGAGCGTACATTATCCAGCACGGCAACAAATGGCAGTTTGTCTGCCGCATGAAAAGCCTCCGTCGTGAGGCGGTGTATCTCTTGAATAGTCAGTTTCTGGTACTCAGACATATTCGTCATTCGTAATTCGTCATTCGCTATATGCCGCATCGACTCGGAAGGGGAGGGAAACCACGAGTTCGCGTTCGTCGCGGCGGATTTCTGTGATGAAGTCTTCATGGAGCGGGATGAGTGTGGGTTCACGATGCCCCTCACGCTCTATGGAGAGCAGGATGTTAGCGGTTGTATCGTCTACATCAACGATAGTGCCAATAGGACCGTCTGTATATTCAGTCAGCCGATAGCCTATCAGGTCTGTCCATCTGAGTGCGCTATCCTCGCTGTTATTCGCCTTATCCTCAAGGCGCATGTAGGCGGCGTTGCCGCATAATCGCAATGCCGCTTCCTCACTGTCGACACCGTCTAAACGTATAATCAATGCCTCCGCACCTTTGGTACGCCAGTCTGTCACCCTGAAGGGGGTAAGGATGTTATCAATCTTTATAAGCATAAACTCGGCATCGTTGTCTTCCCATGCCGTGTTGAGGGTTTGCATGTGCAGTTCGCCCGACTTGCCATGTGTACGGGTTAGCGTACCGATAGGATATACTTCGTCATCAAGAATCATACTCAGACTAATCAATAATATAATATATTAGTTGGAAATACGTAACACCATGCCCCCCGCATCCAGCCGTGCTTCGTAGCGACGCAGATACTCTTTGCTTACCCCGCGAGTAGGGTTGCCGATACCGAGTGACAGATCGTATTCTTCTCGGCAAATAGGACACTTGGCGTAGAAACCATCCACCTCACAATGCTGTTCTTTACTCAGACAATGCGGACAACCTAAATCCATGGCGGCATAGGTATTTTCCTGAGTCACGAAGACTACCACCCCCGCAAAGCCGTAATAATCTCCCATCGAAAGCAGGTAGGTGTCTTTGCCATAGTGATAGCCGTTCTTATCCACCGTCACATACGAGCAGTACACCGGCGGATAGAAGGTGGCAAAACGTGCTCTGAGGTCGAATGCCAGTCTAACCGGCGAACTGGGCACGGACGTGTTGTTGTTCCTGCCGTCACAACC
>CAMHEP010000101.1 GCA_946184195.1 uncultured Bacteroidales bacterium
TTTAGTACTTTGGCAGGTTCCCCGTTCGTTAGTACTTATTACGTCCATTATATAGGGCGTAATAGGATACTAAGAAATGCAGCGGGAACCATCAAATTTTGACGAGACCCTTGAGCCCGTTAGTACTGCTTACGTACCCTATATAGGGTAGTAAGCGTACGTACTAAGGGCGTCGGACAGGGTCTGTCAAAGCCCGAGCAAAGCCCGACCATGTCCCGATGACGTCCCGAGGAAGAGAAAACCGCGAGAAGGGTGTTTTTAATATATCAGCAACTTATCGCAACTTATCGTAAACGAAAGTATCAAAACGTAACGAAAAGTAACAGTGCCTCACATAAATGTTGTATCTTTGCAGTCGGAATGAAAATAAATTTGCATATTCGGATTTTTTGTAGTAATTTTGCACGATAATAGTGCATCGGAACCATAGCGAAGACTAAATGAGTTGTAATAGTTATGCCTGTACGAATAGAACATCTGAATAAGCATATCGGGCGACAGCATGTGCTGCGCGACATCAGTCTCACCATCCGTGATGGCGAGGTGATCGGGTTGTTGGGACCGAACGGTGCGGGTAAGTCCACACTCATGAAGATTATGGTCGGGCTATGGGAAGCCGATGGGGGCAGTAAGGTGGATGTTCCGCCTACTCACGGATACCTGCCAGAGCAGAACCCGCTTTATCCGGATATGTATGTCCGCGAATACCTCCGTTTCATGGAGCGTTTGACAGGCGGTGCCGGTGACGAGGTGGAGTCGCTCATTGACAGAGTGGGACTGACTGCTGAGGCTCACAAGCGAATAGGTGAACTGAGTAAAGGTTACCGCCAGCGAGTGGGACTCGCCCAGGCTCTCTTGGGCAATCCGGAACTGCTTATCCTGGACGAACCGACTACGGGACTCGACCCGAATCAACTGGCGGATATACGTGCCCTGATTCGTGATTTGGGTCGTGACCGCACAGTGATCCTGTCTACCCATATCTTGCAGGAGGTGAGTGCCGTATGCAGCCGCGTTGTCATCCTTGACCATGGACAAATCAAGGCGGATAAGGCAATACAAGATATTGACAGTTTGGAACAACTCTTTGGGGAAGTGACCAAGTGACCAAGTGACAAAGTACGAAGTGACAAGGTGCTAAGTACCAAGGACAAAGTGACCAAGTATGAATGATTTTGATATACGCAACCAAATGAACGAGAAGGAGCAGGACAATGCCTTGCGTCCGCTGCGTTTTGCTGATTTTGCCGGTCAGACAAAGATCGTGTCCAACCTCAAGATATTCGTTGAGGCAGCCAAGATGCGCGGTGAGAGTCTGGACCATGTGCTGCTCTTCGGTCCTCCGGGACTGGGTAAAACGACGCTCAGCAATATCATTGCTAACGAATTGGGGGTGGGCTTTAAGGTTACCTCGGGACCGGTGCTTGATAAGCCCGGTGACCTGGCGGGATTGCTCACCTCTCTGGAGGAGAACGATGTGCTCTTCATCGACGAGATACACCGTCTGTCGCCCGTGGTGGAGGAATACCTCTATTCGGCGATGGAGGATTACCGTATTGACATCATGATAGACAAGGGTCCCTCCGCCCGCACGATACAGATTGACCTCAATCGCTTTACCCTCATCGGTGCGACCACACGCAGCGGACTACTCACGTCACCTCTCCGCGCCCGTTTCGGTATCAACTGCCACCTGGAGTACTACGATGCCGATGTGTTGGCGGGTATAGTGCGCCGTTCGGCCGGACTATTGGGAATAGATATAGAAAGCAAGGCTGCCGCAGAGATAGCCCGTCGTAGCCGCGGTACGCCACGTATAGCCAATGCGCTATTGCGTCGTGTGCGGGACTTCGCTCAGGTGAAGGGAGACGGAACGATTGACCTTTCTATAGCACAATATGCTCTCGAGGCTCTCAATATCGACACCTTCGGTTTGGACGAGATAGATAATAAACTGCTGTGCACCATCATCGATAAGTTCCGTGGCGGTCCGGTCGGACTCAACACCATTGCCACCGCCATGGGAGAAGATGCAGGCACTATAGAGGATGTCTACGAGCCGTATCTCATTAAGGAAGGTTTCATCAAACGTACACCACGGGGACGTGAGGTTACCGAGTTGGCGTACAAGCATTTGCATAAGACCATCCCACCCGGTAAGGCGGGACTTTATCCGGATAGTCAACAATCTATATTTTAATCATTAATGTTTCTTTATTACACTAATTTATGGTACATGATTTATACATTTTAATGATTACGGCAGGCGTGGTGAGTCTGCTCTTTAAACTGCTTAAGCAGCCTGTTGTGTTAGGTTACATCGTAGCCGGAGTATTGGTGGGCCCCCACCTTTTCGGCGAGAACCTTGTCAGCATGGAGAATGTGGAGACATGGGGCAATATAGGTGTGCTGTTCGTGCTCTTCTGCATCGGTTTGGAGTTCCGTCTTAAGAATATGTTTGAGAGTGGTAAGGTTGCTATTGTGGGTGTCTCGACCATTGTGCTGGGTATGTTAGCTTTAGGCTTCGGTGTCGGTCAGTTTGCCGAACTCAACACGATGAACTCGCTCTTCCTCGCAGCTATGCTCTGTATGTCCAGTACGACTATCGTGATGAAGGCTATTGACGAGGCAGGACTGAGCAAGGCGCGTTTTGTTAAGGGAGCCACCAGTATCCTTATCTTTGAGGATATCATCGCTGTCGTACTGATGGTTCTGCTTTCAAGCATCGCTGTGAAGAATAGTTTTGAGGGAGGGGAACTACTGGAGAAAGTGGGTATACTCGCCTTGACCTTAGCGGTATGGTTTATCTGTGGTATTCTCATTATCCCTACCTTGCTCCGTTTCGTACGTCCTTATCTTAACGACGAGATACTGATCATCCTTGCCTTGGGTCTCTGTCTGGGCATGGTCCTCACCGCAGAAGAAGCGGGTTTCAGTAGCGCTCTCGGTGCTTTCGTGATGGGTATGATCCTGGCGGAGACGCTTGAGTCACATCGTATTGAGCATCTGATGGCTCCGCTGAAGAATGTGTTTGCGGCTATCTTCTTCGTCTCTGTCGGTATGATGATTAACCCCACCTCGCTGGTGACCTATTGGCCCTCCATACTCTTCGTCTCGGCGGTGATTATTGTAGGTATGATTACCTTTGGTACGTTGGGATGCTGGTGGGGCGGCGAGACCCTTAAGGACGCGATGCTCACCGGTTTCTCGTTTGTGCAGATAGGTGAGTTCTCCTTCATCATCGCTGCCTTGGGAAGTAAATTAGGTGTCACCGACCCCGTTATCTATCCTATCATTGTGGCATCGTCCGTACTCACTACCTTCCTCACACCGTATATCATGAAGGCTGCCATACCGTGCTATAACTTCATCTATAACCACGCTTCGTCGGGCCTGCGTGAGAAAATCGACCTGCGTGAGCAACAAGTCGAGCAGGCGGAGAAAGCGTCCGAGAAGACGACGGTTACTACCGGTTCCAACCGTGCCGAAAAGGTGCGACATGCCGTACGGGGTACCTACGTGACCAAACGCCTGGTAGACCTCTTCATCAAGAATATGAGTGAGAACGACCAACCGGCTAATGAATAGGCTTCTCCGTTTGCCCTATAAGATGAAGACATACCGAGCTATACTCATTGACTGGGATGATACATTGGGCGATTGGACGAATGCCGCCTATATGAGTCAGCAAGAGCTTTATGAGGAACATCATCTGGACGAATGGTTCCCTTCGTTCGAGGCGTGGTTTGCACCTTATCATGCGCACAACAATGAACTATGGGAGCGCTACGGACGTGGTGAGATAACCAAGGCATTCCTTAAGCGGGATCGTTTTCTCTATCCAATGTTGCATCAACTTGGGCTGAGCGTAGCCCCTGAACCCCTATGCCGGCTTGCTGACACGATGACAGAGGAGTTTCTTACGAAGACGAACTCCCATTTTCGTCTGCTACCCGATGCTGCCGAAGTGGTGAAGACTCTTGCGCAACACTACCCCCTAACCATTGTCAGCAACGGTTTTCATGAGGTGCAGTACTATAAGTTGGAACATTCCGGTTTGCAATCGTGTTTTCAACATGTGCTTATCAGCGACGAGGTGGGTATCAATAAGCCCCAAGCCGGTATTTTCCTTGAGGCACTCAAGAGGAACGGAGTGAACGCTGACGAGGCGGTGATGATAGGTGATAGCTACAACTCTGATATACAAGGAGCCCGAGCTGCCGGTATTGACCAGATATGGGTGCGGGCAAAGGGGATAGAAAGCGATGCGGACGAAAGAGCTACCTATGAGGTAGAGCACCTGCGCGATGTGCTCAAACTGCTGGTTGACCCTACGTGAAAAAATAGGAAAATAAGCGTGCATAGATAAAAAATGCAAAAAAACGACGTGTATATTTGTGTATCCGGTAAATTTTACTTATCTTTGTAGCCAAATAAACAGAATAAGCAATCAATCCATACCCCAACATATAACATGAACGTTATGAAAAAACTATTCATGCTATTTCTTGCCGTAGCAGCTACGACAATGATGTTCGCCCAATCCGGCGAGTACGAAACAGGTTCTCACTTCCAGGCAAACATAGAGGTGAGTGGTCAGTGGACCCGTATGAACTGTGTGACAGTATCGGTGGATAACAAGAGTTTCACGGTGCTGGACAATGCCAAGACCGATTGGCTGGGTGCGTCACTTGACGCTACATTTGGTGCCCGTATCCGCCGATGGGTATTTGTGGGTGGAGGTATTGGTCTGCATTCGCTGTATACAGGTCCGACGGACGAGCAGTTCAAAGCCGCTCAAGCAGGTGAATATGTGGGACTGAAACCACTTGCGGTGAAGGTGTATGCGCCTATCTATGCCGATGTGCGTTTCTTTATCCCGACCAGTAAGAATATCAATCCTTTTGTGGAAGGTGCCGCCGGTTGCTACATAGGTTGGATAGACGGTATGTACTACACGGACAATCAGCAGACAACCCTTAAACAGTTGCCGGGCTCCAGTACCGACATGAAGGCCGG
>CAMHEP010000102.1 GCA_946184195.1 uncultured Bacteroidales bacterium
GGATAGGTCTAAGGAACATGGAGCAGCTGAGCGAGAATCCTTATACGGAAGACTTTGAGATACTTCGCCGTCTGAAACAAAATTATCCGACGAAGGTGGTGATAGCCTCCATCATGGGACAGACTGAGGAGGAGTGGATTGAGTTGGCAAAGATGGCAGAGCAAGCAGGCTGCGACGCCGTAGAGCTCAATTTCTCATGCCCGCAGATGAGGTTGTCCGGTTTGGGCAGTGATATAGGTCAGAACTCGGAGTTGATACTATTTTATACCTCGTATGTGTGCAAGGCTGTTTCCATACCCGTTATCCCGAAGATGACACCGAACGTGATGTCGATGACCTCTCCTGCATTAGCCTGTTTCTACGCGGGCGCTTCGGGTATCAGTGCCATCAATACGATAAAGTCCATCACGATGAGCGATGAGGCGGAGGTCAGCAATAAGAAGACCATTAGCGGTTACTCGGGTAGGGCGGTTAAGCCGATAGCGCTCCGTATGATCTACGAGATGACCGGCAATCCTATTCTGCACAAGGCGGGCATAGAGAACCACATGGACATAAGCGGAATAGGCGGGATAGAGACCTGGCGCGACGCGTTAGAGTTCATTCAGTTGGGCTGCCGTAACGTGCAAGTATGCACTGCCGTGATGCAATACGGTTACCGCATCATCGATGACCTTATCTCGGGATTGCAGTACTATATGCAGAGTCGCGGTATCACTGAGCTGAAGAAACTGGTAGGTGAGCAGTTACCCCATATTGTTCTGCCGAGCGATTTAGACCGCGATACGATGGTCTTCCCCAAAATCGACCGTGAGAAATGTATCGGTTGCGGACGTTGCTACACTTCGTGTATGGACGGAGGTCACCAAGCTATTTCGTTCGGCGAAGACCGTAGCCCGAAAATCATCGGTCAGAAGTGCGTCGGCTGTCACCTCTGTCGTCTGGTTTGCCCGACAGGTGCTATCGGAATGGCTAAGCGTATGAATAAGATAAAGAACAGTTGAGATGGCATATCACGATGGATGCAATCAGTTTTTGGGGATTTAACCTTCACGCCTGGATAACGATAGCCACGGTATTGTCTCTGTTCGCTATCCTATTATTCACCAAGATACGTGCTGACTTTGTATTCTTGGGTGCTATGGCGATACTGTATCTGACGGGAGTCTTGGATGCAAAGGAGGCATTCTCGGGTCTGAGTGCATCGTCTGTGGTTGTCATAGCCGTACTCTTTATCGTGGTGGCAGGACTGACGTACACGGGTGTCCTCCAATGGATAGTGAAGAACCTATTGGGTGTGCCTCGCAGTTGGTCGCATGCCGTAGTGAGATTGATGTTACCTGTAGCGGCATTGAGTTCGTTCCTGAGCAACACGACGGTAGTGGCACTATTCATCGGCATCGTGAAGATGTGGTCGAAGAAATTAGGCATCACTCCCTCACGGCTCCTTATACCGCTGAGTTATGCGGCAGGAATGGGAGGTGTATGTACCTTGATAGGGACGCCTCCCAACTTGATAATCAGTGGATTGTATGCTACGGAGACCGGTATTCAGATGAATGTGCTGGCAACAACTATACCGGGCTTATTCTGTTTGGCAGTAGGTGTGCTCTCCATCATAGCAATGAGTAAATTGCTGCCCGAGCGTCAGGCGCCGGAGGACGTATTTGACGACACGACGGAGTATACGGTGGAGATGTTGGTTCCCTCGAACAATAAATACATAGGGGAGACTTTGGGATACGCAGGATTGATAGACGTGAAAGGCGGCAAACTGACGAAGATGCACCATTTTGACAATGTGGCAGTACCGATTGACGAGAACGAGTTTATCATGGGTGGCGATAAGTTAGTGTATGCGGGCCATATAAAAGACATCATGGAACTAACCAAGTCGCATGGTTTGGTAGTGGGAGAAGAGGTCATCAACGTAGGTGTGCGGACATTGATTTCCACAGTGATTATGTTAGCTATGGTGATAGTATCGGCATTAGGCGTGTTGCCCTTGCTCAAGTGTGCCATCTTAGCCGCGATAGCGATGGTAGTCACCCGTTGTTGCACTCCTAATCAGGCGATGAACTCCATCAATTGGAATATCCTATTGGTTTTTGCGGGTTCGGTAGTATTAGGTTTGGCGATAGAGAAGACGGGTATCGCTGAGCGTATGGCGACGGGAATATTGGATGTATGTGGTTCGAATCCGCTGGTGGTGATGACGTCTGTCTGTCTGGTAGCCACCTTCATCACAGAGTTTATCTCCAACACGGCAGCGGGTGCGATGTTCTTCCCCATCATGTACAATGCCGCCTTGCAGTTGGGCTATGAGCCTCAGACTTTTCTCATTGCACTGATGATCAGTGTGAGCAGCAGTTTTGCGACCCCGATAGGTTCACCTACCCATATGATGGTCTATGAGCCCGGCGGATACCGATTCACGGACTTCCTGCGGATAGGAATATGGATGAACCTGATTATCTTAGCCGCTAATATCCTGATAACGAATGTGGTGTATCCGCTTACTCCCATTCAATAAGCATCAAATGAAAGAAAAATAATAGCGTAACAACAATAAACAAAATAAACATCCCCATGAAAAGAAAAGTCTTTCTTATAGCCGTTGTGCTTCTCAGTACGCTGAAGATAGCAGCCTTTGATACCTTGTATTATCATACTCAGGATTTGCCGGATGCCGGACTTTTCCTGCCGGCACCTCCGGACACGTCATCGCTGCTATTCGTAGACGACTACCAGCAGTGGATATGGGGTAAGAGTGTTCGTCCGACAGAGCGAGGTGCTCGTGCGAGCCGCGAATCGGAGTTCTCGACAGAGTGCTTGGCACGCATTTTCAGCGAAGCCATGGGTATCCGTATCAGCGAGACGGAGACTCCCGCCATATGGCGACTGCTGTTACGCAGTTCGATGACGGGCACCCGTAGCGTGGACCGCGCTAAAGAGAAATATATGCGTGTTCGTCCTTTTGCTCGTTTCGGTGAGCAGACATGGGGAGCGTATGACGGTGACTTCCTTCGGACAAACGGTTCCTATCCGTCGGGTCATACGGCACTGGCATGGTCGGCAGCATTGGCGATGGCAGAGATAGCTCCTGATGCACAGGATACTATCCTCCGCAGGGGATATGAGTATGGCGAGAGCCGTGTGATAGTGGGTGCGCATTGGCAGAGCGATGTGGATGCCGCCCGCATGGCCTCATCCGCCACCTATGCCTATATGCACAACTCGCCGGAATACAGGGAAGATGTGAAGAATGCCCGTGCCGAGTATATGCGACTGAAGAAGATTATCTCGGAGCAAGATACTATCATCTATCCGCATGTAGAGCGTGTGCTGAATATGCCGCCTGATACGGCTTCGCTGCGTTTCTATAGCGACGTACAGCAATACTATATGGGTAGGGGAGAGCGTCATACCCCCCGTGGCGCACAGGCAGTGAGCGATGCAGACTGTTCGCTGAAAGGCATGCTGGGATATTACTCCAAAGTTGTCGGTATGAAACTGAGCAAGAAGAACACTCCGGCAATATATGCCTTGTTTGACTATGTGCGTTCCCATGTGAAAGACAGTAAAGACATAGCCAAGAGTACTGTTTTCCGCAAGCGTCCCTATGTGCAATTCGGCGAGCCTACCGGTTATCCCGGCGATGAGGAGGAATTGCGCCATAACTCGTCCTATCCGTCCGGCCACTCGACCTACGGTTGGAGTCTGGGCCTGGTATTCTCGCAAGTAGCCACGGACCATAAGGACGAAGTGCTCCGTGCCGGCTATGAGTTCGGGCGCAGTCGTATCATCTTGGGTTATCACTATGCCTCGGATGTGCTGGCGGCTCGTTTGCTAACGGCGGCCTCCCTGCCGCAGTTGTATCGCCGCGAAGAGATGCAAAGTCTTCTTGAAGCCGCTCAAGCCGAGTATGCGCTCAAGAAAGGAAGCAAGAAATAAAGGAAAGACAGTTCTGTTCGTCATCAGACAAGTGTAGAATATGGATGCAAAGAACAATATATTACGTCGTAAGGGTCGCCCCCATACCGGGCTATGGCTGCTTGTCGTAGCTGCTATCGCTTTGGAATCAATAGCGTGCCTACAGTATTTCTATAGCCGTTCGGTTATCCGCGATGAGGCGGTCTATAGAGCCCGAGCCGAGTTGCGTGCTGCCGAGTTGGAAATCAATGTGGCTACCGCTGAGTTGGAAGCCGCTGCAAAGATGCTTGCCAAGATGGCAGAGTATAATCTACAGAAGCCGAACACGATGCCTATGGTGACCGGGACTCTGATGGAGATGCTGGAAGGCTTAGAGGGGGTGGGTATAGCCTTTATACCGGACTACTATCCCGAGCAAGGCAGATGGTATGAGGTATACAGCCGTCGCGTAGTTGACGGGGAGAAGACCTCTATTCAAACGCAGCAGATAGGTGGTGTGAACCATGATTATCTACAGTTAGAATGGTTCAACAACGGATTAAGGATAGACAGTACATGGTGGTCGGAACCCTATCTGGACAATGCCGGAGCAAAGGATATGGTAGTGACCTGTTCGTATCCTGTCCACGACAAGCAGGGGAAGAAAGTAGCAGTGGTATGCGTGGATATGTCACTAAGCCGTCTGCAACGGGTATCGGAATACCTGCAAGTGTATAAGGACAGTTATTACTCTATCCGCTCGTCTGCCGGTATAGACTTAGTAGCTCGTCCGGACACGACTCCGGGACGCAAGTACATGATATTTGATGAGGAGATTGATTCTACAGGTTGGCATCTGTCGGTCATCATCCCCGAAGATATACTCTTTGCCGAACTGAACAGAGTCGGTCTATGGGTATCGTTGATGATGCTGTTGAGTTTAGCCCTGCTAATCTTTATCATGTACCGCAGTGCGCAAAACATCATGAGCCTGATAGCCGTGAATAATGTGAATGAGCGTATGGAGGGTGAACTGGAGATAGCCAAGACCATTCAGACAGCAATGCTTCCGAAAGTGTTCCCGCCATTCAGTGACCGTCCCG
>CAMHEP010000103.1 GCA_946184195.1 uncultured Bacteroidales bacterium
GACTCGAACCCAGACAGACAGAACCAGAATCTGTAGTGCTACCATTACACCATTAGGCAGTGCCTTTTTCTCAAAAGCGGGTGCAAAGGTACTGCTTTTTTACGAACTATGCAAGAAAAAAAGCATTTTTTTTCAACTTAGTGCCCTTTTTCGCCCTTTTTAGTTGGCGAATTCCTTTTTTTTATGTACCTTTGTGCCCGTTTTAAACGCTATGTTACCCAAAGTCGCTACCATAGGAGTTTTTGACGGTGTACATAAGGGACACCGGTATATGATGAACGAGCTGCGCTTCAACGCGTCGCAGAATTGGTGTGACCCTCTTATCGTCACCTTCAGCGAGCATCCCCGCGAAGTGCTTGAGACAGGCTACGTCCCTCAGCTTCTGACTCTCCGGGAAGAGCGACGTCAACTCTTGGATCCCTATGGTGAGGTGCTGATGCTGCCCTTCCGTGAGGTGCAACCTCTCACAGCGCGTGATTTCCTTCGTTATTTGCACGATGAGCATAATGTGCGACTGCTACTGATGGGCTATGACCATCGTTTCGGGTCAGACCAACTGACTGATCTTGCTGACTATCGTCGTGCGGCGGCGGAAGTGGGAATCAATATAGAACGGATGAATGCCTATCTGGAGACCAATATCCTCGTATCTTCCACTCAGATACGCCGCTGTTTATCTGCGGGCGATGTGGATGGTGCAACGCTGATGCTCGGTAGAGCGTATGCAATAGATGGCACTGTGGTACATGGTAAGGGAATCGGCAGACAGCTCGGTTTCCCGACAGCTAATCTATCCGTCAATGCACGTAAGATGCTGCCCGCCGACGGGGTGTATGGCGTTCGCGCTACGCTCAGTGACGGTATCTCACGTCCGGCAATCCTCAATATAGGTACTAACCCTACGCTGGGTAGGAACGAGCGTACATTGGAGGTCCATATACCTGCTTTCGCACAGGATCTTTACGGGCAGGATATTCATTTGGAGTTGCAACGTCGCCTGAGAGACGAAAAACGCTTCGAGAATGTCGAAGCGTTGCGTGTGCAGATTAAGGCTGATATTGATAGCATCCTGCGTCCGGGTACGGAGTGCGTGTGATTCCCCTGCGGTCCGTGGGGTAGGCGAGTGCTGCAAGCGAATCGGCTACGCCGCGGGCTGGTGAGACACTATCTAACGAGAAATCATAATACTTGTATTCTTTATACCGATAGAACGACTGACGGAAGAGCGGTCGCTCTTCATCCTTTGTCCAATAGGTGTTAGCATCCGCAGTTGCCGGAGGCACAGGGAGAGAGTCAGCTTTGAGGTAATTACCCACAAAGGACCCCGTATAGCCCAACGTGTCGGCAGTGACAAGCGCGAGGTTGGAGGAACGCACACCGGCTACGAGACAGTTGATGAGCGAGGTGCTGTTCTTGCCGTAGATACTATCACGGTCGTTGATATAGACCGCCGGCACATCCATCCGTTGTGTCGACTGGATGCGTATGGTGGTGGCGTTGAAATAGGAAGCCACTGTCGTATGCATCAGCACATGCTCGCCTCCACCGGTATAGACACAGTAGGCGGCGCAGTTACTGATTTCGCTATTGACGATACTGTCACTTACCTGCTCCAGCCATACCCCGACACCGGCATGGTTGTGAATGCGGCAGTTATGCATACTCAGTTGATGGACGGGTGTCATGCTGCCTTCTGCGCCTTGTCCCTCTATCACGAGGGCGTTGGTGCCGCTCGTTATCTCAGTATAGTTCAGTCTATAGGTGTGCGGGGTGGCATCCGTAGGAACAAGGTATATACCGTTCCATCCTCCGGCAGCGTAGGCATAGGGCACGGAGTCGAAGAGCCTGTCGATACGGTCGCCCATGATACGTACTGGGGCTGCCTGCGTGCCGTCGGCATAGAGGTCGCCGGTGACATGCAGTACACCATGGGCATGCATGTAGACCCGAGCCCCTGCTTGTAGCGTCAGGGTGCCGCCTACGCTAAGGGTATCGTAAATGAGGTAGGGCTTCGCGGAGGTCATAACCATGTCGGTGGTGTCCTTGCGATGGGTAGCACTGCGCAGCAGCACCACATCCTGACCGATAGCAGTGAGGGGGAGGGTGGCTGTCGAGCCGTTGACCAGCACATGCAACTTATCCTCGATGAGCACAGGATTATCTTTATGTTGTACGTCTACCGACACGCGTACGAACACAAATAGACTATCGCCCCCGCGTACCTCCATACCTCCCATACGATTGAGGTCGTTCTCGCCGTCTATGTTGATATGGAAGAAACTGTTGTCACCTTGCTCCATCCATACACGGTCGATACGCACGGCGTTGTCATTGCGGTTATAGAGCATGAGTCGCTTGGTGGCAGTGCCGAAGCCGGTGAACACAGTGTCAAAACTGATACTGTCGCGCGAGAAAGTGAGACCTGCTGCTGTATCGAAAGTCAGCCTATCCTCGCGGCATGCCGTGAGCATCATGCCTATCACCATGAGGGAAACAACTATTGCAGCTAATATAGTTCGGCTATGTCGTAGCATGGATTACTCAAAATTAAACGTGATAGTGAGCATACGCGAGGTAATGCGCTTGAGGGCATTGGTATAGAATTGGTCCTGTACCGGTAACTCGGGACGTTGGTCCACAGGGGTGAGCAGGTCGGCAAAACCTATCTGATACTTAATCTCAGGGCAGAACTTAAACCATCGGAAATAGAGGTCTACGCCTGCTCCTACCGCTACGAAATAGTCCCAAGGCTTGGTGAGCACGGGTTTCTCCTTGTCGCGTGACACGTTGTAGCTGGCACCGCCACCCACAATGACATAGGGACGGTAGTTTTTCTCGCGGTGGGCTGAATACTTGAGGTAGACAGGGATCGTGATGGGGATTGAGAGCAGGTCTATCTTACTGCCGAAATTCGGACTCTTGACCTGATGGCCGGATTCGGTCGTATAGGTGATGGTACGCGATGAGAACTCCAGTCCCGGCGTGAAACGCAGGTTGAGGTTGCGACAGAGTTTGACATCGGCTATGAAACCGACCTGAAAGCCCGGCATGAGTCCACTCACTCGGGCATGATAAAGCTCTCCGTCGATAATCTGTTCGGAGTCAGTGATGCCGTAAGACATGAGGTTCAAGCCTAAGGAGAAACCGAAATGCACACGTTTGTCATCCACGTAGGGATTATTCATCTGCGCCTTCGCCACTCCACTGGTCATCACCAGCAAAATCAGCGTTATTATCCATTCTCTTCTCATCTTTCTTCTTTCTCTGATTACCGAAGTTATAGGTTAGTGTCAAACTGATGTTTCGTCCGTTCCATTGGTTGTCCTCATACTGCCAGAACGTGTCGGAGTAACTGGTGGAGCGACGTGCACGCGAGTTGAGCAAGTCCTTCACATTGAGTACCAATGCAAGTTGTCTGTTGAGGAACGTCTTTCTCAGGCTAAGGTCTATGCTATACGAGTGGTTCGACTGTCCCTGCGCCATCACACGCGGGGAGCGGTATCGACCGCTGATTTGCCCGGAGAACGTCTTCGTGAAGAGTATCCCCAACCGCAGTTTGGCGGACCATGCAAAGATATTCTGCTCGGGCACGATGACCTCGCTCATGGTCACTCCGTTCAGTACCGGCGTATAGGACGCTTTGTCCATGCGGTTGTAGTAGAAGTCAATGGTAGTGGTGAGGTCCAAGTGCTCGCCCCATATCTTGTTCTTAGCTACCAGTTCCACACCTGCCTCATGGCGTGTGCCGAGGTTGATGTATGTGTTACGCATCAGGTTGCCGTCAGTATACTTGATGTTCTGCCTTACCTTCTCTGCATAGCGGTAGAATAGTCCGGCGCTGAGGCTATGACGCCCCCATAGCTTGAGGTAGTTAAGCTCGATGGACGAACTGTATTGCGGTAGCAGCGACGGGTTACCATAACTGATGTTGGTTGAGTCCGAGAAATTCTGTCGAGGGTTAATCTGGTGACCGCGTGGACGGTCTATACGGCGCGTGTAGTTGAGTTGTATCTCATGCCCCTCGTTGAAACTATAACTGAGGTATACCGATGGGAAGAGTTGGAAATAACTCGTGTCCTGCGTCATGGTCTCCATTTTATTGGAGGCGGTGTAGTAGGTGGACTCCAGATGACGCAAGAAATATTCACCGCGCAATCCTACTTGTACGGAGAACTTGTTCCAGAAACGATTACCATAGGTGATATAGAGTGCGTGGGTCTGCTCGTTGTTATGGAAATCGTTGTAGTATGCTTGTAGTTGTTTGCTGCGCTCATCGCCTTCCCACGCGTCTGCTAAGGTGTTGCGCCAATTGAGGTCGGTCTGCCAGCCTGCCTCCAGACGCGACTGCTCGGTGGGCTTCCATTCATAGTCTGCCTTCAGCTGCACACCGCGGTCACGGTTCAGACTCTCTTGCTCCTGAATGGCCTCTTTGGTGAGTTGGGAAGTAGCGATATTGTATTCGCGCTGAGTATAGAAGTTGTCACTGTCAAAGCGGAAGTCACTATATTGTGCCGACATCCTCAGCTCGTGACCCTTGACGGGTTTGAAACGCCAGTCGACCATCACGTTACCTCCCGGATGACTCCCCTTGGACGACTCATCACGGTCGTAGCTGCGCAACGGACTCTCCATGTTGGCTTCGTCCTGCGGACCCTGATAGGCGTTTACTTTATAGAGGTCGTAGTGGGTGGGGGAGTTACCGCGGTTGGAGAAGAAACCTCCGGTCTTGTCGTTACCACTCTCTACGATACCAAAGGCACTCACACCGATGGTGGAGCGGTTGGTCACACGGAAATCCAGTCCGCCACGCAGGAACATACCTCCGCCTCGACGTTGACGACGTCCGTCTTTCTTGAGGCGTGTGGTGTCTGTGGAGAAATTATAACGGTCGGTCTCGTTGTATCCGTTCGAGGAGAAATAGTTATATCCGGCGTTGAAGTAGCCATCCACTATCCCCTTGCTGAAATTGAGGTTCAGTCCCAATTGTCCGCCGGGTACGGTGTT
>CAMHEP010000104.1 GCA_946184195.1 uncultured Bacteroidales bacterium
GTCCCTGACTCACCTCAGCCTGATAAGGAGTGTAGGAGGTGTACCATACGGGGTTTTCCAGTACATTACGCTGTATCACGGCAGGCATGCATGTGCCATACCACCCTCTACCTATCAAACTCTTGAAGGGCAGGTTTTCTGCAGCCATAGCAGCGATGGAGTCTAAGTGCTCCTGTTCTGTCAATGGAGCTTCTAATGCCAAAGGAGCCTTGAGGCGTATATCCGATGGGATAGTCTCGTTAATGAGTTCATTCAGACTCTCACACTTAACTGTTTGTAACATCTCGGCCTGATCCTTTTCGCTAAGACCGATGTGCCGATTTTTCAGATAATTCACGTTCATTATTGTATATCTATTTAATCATTTCATATTCTGATAGAACTCCGATACTGCGACGATGCCGCGCTCCCATACCTCCAAATCCATAGACTCGTTGGGTGAATGTATGGCGTTCTTTTCCAAGCCGAAACCCATTAATATAGTTTTCACACCCAGCACTCGCTCAAAGTCTGCTATGATGGGTATACTTCCTCCCCTTCTCACAGCAAGCGGGCGCACGCCAAAAGCCGTCTCAAACGCCTTCTCTGCTGCTCGATAAGCGGGCATATCCACGGGGCACACATAGCCCTGACCGCCATGCATAGGTATCACTTTCACACGCACACCTTTAGGTTTAATCGAGGAGATATAATCCACGAATGCCTTGGAAATCTTCTCATGATTCTGATTCGCAACCAATCGGCAGCTCACTTTTGCATACGCTTTAGCAGGTAGTACGGTCTTACTTCCCTCTCCCATATAACCTCCCCATATGCCGCATATGTCGAACGAGGGGCGACAAGAATTGCGCTCCAGCGTGGAGTAACCGTTCTCGCCAAAGAGGTCATCCACCCCGATAGCCTGTTTATAACGCTGCTCGTCGAATGGTATACGGCGTATCATGTCGCGCTCCTCCCCAGGGATAGGGAGTACGTCATCATAGAATCCGGGAATGGTGATGCGTCCGTCTTTATCCACCACCTGACTTAACATCTCAGTCAAGGCGTTGATAGGATTCTTCACCGCTCCGCCAAAATGTCCTGAATGCAAATCCCTGTTCGGTCCGGTGACCTCTATTTGCCAATAGGCTAAACCACGCAAACCTGTAGTCAGTGACGGAAGGTCCTTGCCGAGCATAGAGGTATCGCTCACAAGAATAATGTCACATTGGAGTAACTTCCTATGTTTCTCCAGAAAATCAGCCAAAGAGGGACTGCCTATTTCCTCTTCCCCCTCAAAGATAAACTTCACGTGGCAATGCAACTTATTCTCATGACGTAAATACTCGAAGGCTTTCACCTGTATCATCGCCTGTCCTTTGTCGTCGTCAGCGCCACGGGCATAAAGACGTCCGTCGCGAATGGAAGGTTCCCACGGGTCACTATCCCATTGAGCCAGCGGCTCTACCGGCATCACATCATAATGTGCATATACAAGCACGGTAGGCGCAGAGGGGTCATCACAGCGATATTCGCCGTATACAAAGGGGTTACCCTTGCCGTTTAATATCTCCGCACGGTCGACACCTGCCTCCACGAGGAGTTCACGCCAACGCTCAGCGCAACGCTGCATATCTGCCTTATGTTCGGCTTGACAACTTACGGAAGGGATACGGATGAGCGACGCCCATTCTTCGATAAAACGCTCACGGTGAGCGGATATATATTCACGAACATCCATAGGCTATGAAATTTGATTGCAAAAGTACAAAAAAATTCGCACCCGCGCAAAAATATTTGCACATGTCACGAAAAAACACTAATTTTGCAGCGTAATAATGATGAAAAGATGAAGCGCTCTTTACCTACCCTGTTATTTTTTTATGTAGCACTTACCCTATTGGTTGGCTGCAAATCCGATCCTGTGCATGAGACCGCCTATGGTGCTCCTGTGCCCCCCATCCGTCTCACTTCGGACACACAGACTGTGGAACTCAAGTATCATCTCCCACTGCTTGTGCAGGAGTGTATTGTCGATAAGCAAGTCTTTACCGCCACGGGACGAATAGAGGTATATTCATTCAATACAGAGGACGATACTCTACATCTACCTGTGCTACCCAATAAACCGGTGCAACAAGCGCTAATGACCACTTTTATTGATGACCCGGAGGTAAAACAGGTATATGTCAGCCTACGTTTCACCCGTCCGATGCCTCATGTACACATGGTAGCTTTTGTACAGAACATCCAGATTCCCTCAGCCCTCATCAACGAGCAGGAAGATGGCACATGGCTCATTAAGATAGAACCGCGATTAAGCGGCAATTCGTTATTGCGTGTCTATGCTGAGAACGATTACTACCTCTTTAATGACATACAGGTTCCCTTGCATGACGGTCATCCCGTGCAGACACTCAAACGTTTTTCACGCTCGGATGCATGGGCTGAGATTTTATCCGTCAAGACATTGGATAGTACGCACAATGCGGCTATTGAGAATCCTGCACTCTTGGAGTTGCGTTCCCCCATGAGACGGGCAGATTCGTTGCTTTGCCGCGAACTGGCAATCAAAGGAGCTCATAGCTTGAGTGTACATATGGCTATTTCACCTGTCGATTCTCTATTGCGCATCAAGGATTTCAACAAGGATACTCTCACCGCTCAGCGTTCGCTGCTCAGCCACGTGCTGGCATTTACCCTGCCGGGTATACCCTGCGTATACGACGAGAGCGACTTTCCTAAGTCCATGCAGCCGCAATATGCACGGCTTAAGAAACTGCGTCAGCACTCCATGCCGCTCATCTACGGAGAGTATATCCCTATCTATTCGGACGCTAATATCTGGGAGTATGAACGCGTCTATTTAGGTAATAGGGTACGTGTGCGCGTTGACCGTAAGACATTGCAATATCAAGTTAGCGAATAATGAGACAATAAACAGGCACTATATAAAGAGAGAGTCCTACTGATATAGGGCTCTCTCTTTTTTCCGTTAGGAAGAGGTTACTTTTCTTCACTATCACTCACCTTAAGGCGTCTTCCTTGTTGGTCGAAGAAACGTGTTTCCAACATTCCGAGGCTCTGGTCCTCATAAACACGTACCCCAAATCTACGACGCCATGTGAAGGCTATTGAGCGTAGCCACCCACGGGTGACATAAGCGTAAAGATAGGGGTGCAGGTGCAGGACAATCTGTCCGTTAGGGTTGGCATGCCTCATGGCTCGTATCTGCTCTGTGACGTCGTCGTGGTAACAGATAGAAGCTTGTATCCTACCCTTGCCCATACATGTTGGGCACACCTCTGTCACATCCACATCCACCGCGGGGCGCACGCGCTGGCGGGTGATCTGCATCAGGCCGAACTTACTTAGCGGTAGAACGTTATGCTTTGCACGGTCACGCTCCATCAGGCCACGCATCTTCTGGAAGAGTTGATCTTGATGGTCCTTGCGGTCCATATCAATAAAATCAACGATGATGATTCCACCAATATCACGCAGACGCAATTGATGAGCAATCTCATCCGCTGCCAGCATATTGTATTGGAATGCATTTTCTTCCTGGTCCTCGTACAGTTTCTTACTGCCCGAATTGACATCGATGGAGAAGAGAGCCTCCGTCTTGTCTATGACAAGATATCCGCCATTCTTAAATCCTACGGTACGCCCCAAACCCGTCTTCATTTGACGAGTGATATCGTACTTATCGAAGATTGTCTGCTTGTCGTCTTTATAGAGTTTTACTTTCTTAACGCTCTCGGGGTCGATTAGTTCCACGTACTGCCGTATTTCTTCATACATATCTTGGTCGTTGACCTCAATGCGATCGAAATCGGGATTGAACACATCACGAATAATGCCGATAGTGCGCCCTAACTCTTCGCTGACAAGCCGTATCTCCGTATCTTTCTGCGGCTGTTTCTTGCCTTCGGGTTGAGGAACAGGTTTCTGCAGGTTCCTTACCGTATTTTCCCATCGTTCCACCAGGATGCGCAGCTCGTTATCCAATTCTGCCACACGCTTATCCTCGGCGAGTGTACGTACGATAACGCCGAAACCTTGTGGTTTAATGGACTGCACCAATTGCTTGAGTCGGCTACGTTCGCTCTCTTTTCGTATCTTGGTTGATACCATCACCTTGTCGGCAAAGGGCATCAATACCATATTACGTCCGGCGATACTCAGTTCGCCGGTCAGCCGCGGGCCCTTCGTATTGATAGGCTCCTTGGTCACCTGTGTCAGCACCAAATCTCCTACCTTCAGGATATCGGCTATATGTCCGTCCTTGGTGACTTCGTCTTGTCGTTGTATCCTATTGGTGGCAGGAACGCGGCGTCGGTCAGATAGTGCCTTCGTCACGTAGGCTTGTTGGGTACGGAAATCAGAACCTAAGTCCAGATAGTGTAGAAAAGCCTCCTTCTCGTGTCCGACATCCACAAACACCGCATTGAGGGCAGGCATCACCTTCTTCACACGACCGAAATAGATATTTCCTACTGCGAATGTATCTTCTCCGCGTTTTTCGCGATTGACTTCCTGCAGTCGGCCGTCTTCCGTAAGCGCAATACTGACCACATCCTACAATCAGTTCGCTTTTCATACTTCCTCCTTGTTCTAATATAAAATAAAAAGGGCTCTGTAGCCATCAATCCCGCGCCCGGGATCGATGATCGCCACAAAGCCATACCAATGCCCATCCCCTCGCGGGGATAAATTTAGGCATCTCGCCGAAGCTTACTTATGCTTATGACGATTCTTACGCAAACGTTTTTTACGTTTGTGGGTAGACATCTTATGTCTCTTATGCTTCTTTCCGTTAGGCATAATCTTAAAAATGTTTATTGTTATTAATATCTATTTGATTTTGTTGCTTAGCGAACTGCGTCCTGCAACTCAGCAGAAGCCTTGAAGATTACCGTCTGATGCTCAGGAACGATAACAGTCTTGTTGGCGGTGATGTTACGAGCTACTTTCTGCTTACGGGTTACGAGATTGAAACTTCCGAAATGACGCAGATACA
>CAMHEP010000105.1 GCA_946184195.1 uncultured Bacteroidales bacterium
GCCGCTATTGACGCAGTGGCAGCTGATTGGTCGCACTACGGACCGGTTCCCGGCTACCCCTCACTGAGACAGGCTATCGTGCACTATCTGCCTCAGAGTGCAGGATTTGATGCAGATGATATAGTCGTGAGTGCAGGAGCTAAACAGTCGCTTTATAACTCGGTAATGTGTGTGATGAATGCCGGTGATGAGGCTATCATTCCTACGCCCTCGTGGGTGAGCTACGGAGAGATGGTCAAGTTGGCTGATGGTGTACCCGTTATTATTCCTACGAAGCCGGAGAATGGCTGGAAGTTAACGACAGACCAGTTAGAACAACATATAACGGATAGGACTCGTCTCATCATCCTTTGTTCGCCCAATAATCCTACCGGCAGTGTATACAACCGTAGAGAATTGGATGCCTTGGTAGATGTACTTAGAAGGCATCCTAATATAGTTGTATTATCCGACGAGATTTACCAGAAAATACTATATGTGGACGAATATGTCAGCATGGCAGAATATGCTGACATACTGGACCGTACTATTATCATCAATGGTGTAAGCAAGGCATATGCTATGACTGGTTACCGAATAGGATGGCTGGCTTCGAAGAATAAGGAACTGGTAAAGGCGGTCAAAAAACTGCAAGGACAGAGTACTACGTGTGCGTGCACCGTCGCTCAGCGAGCTGCAGAGGAAGGTTATATCGGTAATCAAGCCTGTGTGGAATTGATGCGCATAGAGTACGCACATCGCAAGGAGATGATTATGAAATTATTGGGTGATATTCCCCATATACGCTGTACGGAACCGCAGGGGGCTTTCTATGTTTTCCCCGATGTGAGCGATTATTATCCCGCTTTAGGTCGATGGATGAAAGCACATGGCGTTGAGGCTGAAATTGGCTCTGCAGCCATGACAGAATACCTGTTAACTGAAGCACATGTTGCGTGTGTAAGCGGCGCTGACTTCGGTGAAGACAGATGTATTCGCCTCAGTTATGCCACCTCGCGCGAAAATATTCGTGAGGCTATACGGCGTATTCGTGAAGCCTTAATACTACTAACAAAATAATACCTCGCAACCATGAGAACTATTGAACTGAAAACGAAAATTAAATGTTGCTCCTACGACGAACTGGACGAGAAGCAGAAAGCATTAGTGGATGTGGCAAAGAAACAAACCGCACATTCGTATTGCCCGTACTCCCATTTCCACGTGGGGGCGGCTGCTCGTCTTAAAAACGGCGAGATTGTGTTGGGTTGTAACCAAGAAAATGCTGCCTATCCTTCGGGACTATGTGCTGAACGTGCAGCCTTGTTCGCTGCCGGTGCACATTATTCTGACCAACCGGTAGAGTCACTTGCCATTGCATGCTTCACCGACGGACATTTTACCAAAGACCCGGGGTCTCCTTGTGGTGCATGTCGCCAGGTGATGACAGAGACCGAACATCGTTACGGCGGTAATATGGAGGTTATCCTATATGGTGAAGATAAAACCTATATATTCCAAAGTGCCAAAGACTTATTGCCATTGGTTTTCGTTAGTGAGAATCTTGAGGGATAAGGAGTGAATTGATAATAGAGTGAGGCTGATTAAGAAAATAGATTTGTATTTGTTAAGGAACTTCTTCACGCTGTTCCTCGCTACGCTGTTTATCTGTGTTTTTATTCTGCTGATGCAATTCGTTTGGATGCATGTGCAGGACTTGGTCGGTAAGGGGGTTGAGATGAGCGTATTGGCTGAATTCTTTATCTACGCTGTAGCTTCAGTCATCCCCTTAGCGTTACCATTGGCGATACTGTTAGCTTCCTTAATCAGTTTCGGTAACCTGGGTGAGCAATTCGAACTCACTGCTATGAAAGCAGCAGGCATATCTCTATTCCGTATCTTCCGTCCATTAGCGATGGGAATAGGTGTGATAGCTATATGCGCCGTGCTGTTCTCTAACTATGTACTGCCTCAAACGCAAGTTAAACTTTGGGCTCTCATTTTCTCCCTTAGACAGAAATCTCCCGAATTGGATATACCTGAAGGTGAGTTCTATGACGGACTACAAGGATATAATATCTATATTCGGAATAAAAATACCCGTACAGGACTGATGGAGGGGATGATGATTTATGACTACACGAAGGGCTTTCGTGACGCTACGGTCATGGTAGCAGACTCCGGACGTATCTTTGTCACAGCGGAGAAACAACACCTGTTGCTTATCCTATATAGTGGTGAGAGCTTTGAGAACCTGAACGAACAACAGCAACGCGCTACACGCTCTGTACAAAATATCCCGTATCGACGAGAGACTTTTCGCGAGAAACATATCCTTATTGACTTCTCTACTGACCTCAACCGATTCAATGCTGAAGCATTGGAGGACCAACATGTCGCTAAGGATATCAAAAGGTTAGTACACTCCATTGACTCGACTCGAGCAGTTATGCATCGACGTAGCGACGAGCAATCAAAAACTCTGATAAAGAGTAATTTCTTGGGACGTGAACGGAGAACACGCAATGAGGAATTGGTTGTGGCAAATGATAGTTTAGTTCGTGTGTATGACGCACTACAAGTGTACAACAAACTCAATCTCACTGCCAAACGAAACGTATTGGACCGTGCTATCTATTATGCCACTGGTAAGAAAGACCAAATAGCATACAATGCTATTATGCTGGAAGACCAGCAGAACTACATGCGGAAGCACGAGATAGAGCTGCATCGTAAGTTTACATTGGCTTTTGCTTGTCTCATTTTCTTCTTTATTGGTGCACCATTGGGTGCTATCATTCGCAAAGGGGGATTGGGCGCACCTGTGGTGATATCAGTGATATTATTTATCATCTACTATATTATTGACAACATCGGCTATCGTATGGCGAAAGAGGCATTGTGGCCTTGCTGGCAAGGTATGTGGCTAAGTAGTTTGGTTCTGCTTCCTGTTGGTATATTCCTCACCTATAAAGCCGCTACAGACTCTGGTCTATTTAATCCGGAAGTATGGATTAAGATATATGAGCGTAATAAGGACCGCCTGGTAGAATGGTGGCAACAACGTAAGAAACAATAATATTATATGGATACTATAGAACAAGCAATTGAAGATATCCGCGCCGGTCGTTTTGTTATTGTCGTGGATGATGAGGACCGTGAGAATGAGGGCGATTTTATCATTGCAGCTGAGAAAATTACGCCGGAGAAAGTGAACTTTATGCTGCAGCATGGACGTGGTGTATTGTGTGCACCTATCACTGAGCAGCGTTGTGCTGAATTAGACCTGATGCACCAAGTGGCACAAAATACATCGATGCTCGGTACCCCATTTACGGTTACTGTAGATAAATTGGAAGGTTGCACCACGGGAGTCAGTGCGGCAGATAGAGCTGCTACTATTCTCGCATTGAGTGATCCGGCCTCTCGTCCTGAGACTTTTGGACGACCGGGACATATCAACCCTCTATATGCTCGAGAAGGAGGTGTCTTGGTGCGTGCCGGACATACGGAAGCTGCGGTTGATTTGGCACGTTTAGCAGGGTTGCGTCCTGCTGCTGCGCTCATTGAAATAATGAACGAAGACGGAACAATGGCACGCATGAATCAGTTGGAGAAGGTGAAAGAACAGTATGGACTGCACCTTATCACAATAAAGGATTTGATAGCATATCGCCTGCAACATGGTGGTAAAGCAACTGAGTCAAAAATGCAGGCACCTGCGATTGAACGTGGCGAAACAGCATTGTTGCCGACAGAATATGGTGATTTCCTGATTACTCCATTCCGTGACCTGACTACGGGGCTTGAGCATGTGGCACTCACTAAAGGAGAATGGCGCGAGGACGAGGCGGTTCTATGTCGTGTTCACTCTAGTTGCATGACCGGCGATATTTTTGGCAGCAAACGGTGTGAATGCGGCGAACAACTACATCGTGCCATGCAACGTATTAACGAGGAAGGTAGAGGTATTGTTGTGTATATGAGTCAAGAGGGAAGGGGGATTGGACTGATGAACAAGATACGTGCATATAAACTACAGGAACAAGGAGATGACACTGTGGAAGCCAATATACACTTAGGTTTTCGTCCCGACGAACGTGACTATGGGGTAGGGGCACAGATTCTGAGACAGATGGGTGCCCGTAAACTTCGACTGATGACTAACAACCCTGTGAAACGGGTAGGACTGGAGAGTTATGGTATTGATATTGTGGAGAATATACCCATTGAGATACAACCCAACCCATATAACGAACGCTATATGCGCACCAAAAAAGAGAAAATGCATCATGATTTGAAATTGGTATAACGAGACCTGCTAATCTACTTTGGCATAGCTTTTGCAAAGGACGATGTAACACCTAAAGGAGAGGTGCTAAATTACGTTTAACAACTAAAAAAGTAAGCATTATGAAACGAGTTTGCCTTATGATGATCGCAATGCTCATGAGCTGGACGGTCACACAAGCCGACGAACAAATTACCGTGTCGGCTTCGAGTAGAGACATCGCCGATAACCTTGATCTCAAGGTAGTGGCTAAATTGTTCGCAGAGGCAAAGAATCTGGAGGAGTTTGAATCAATGCTCAACAATCCTGATTCGGCATTCTCGAACTTGGACCTCAATGGCGATGGGGTGATTGATTATTTACGTGTTATAGAGACAGGTGAAGGTAACAAAAAACTGATTGTCTTACAGGCTATCTTAGCAAAAGACATCTATCAAGATGTAGCATCCATCTACGTTGAAAAAGATGAAACGACAGGACAAGTGAAAGTGCAAGTCATTGGTGAGGAACAAGTTTATGGTCGTCAGGTAGTGATTGAGCCTGTTTATATTTACCGTCCTGTTATTTATGATTGGTTTTGGGGTCCCTATTGGACTGCTTGGTATTCACCCTACTATTGGGGTACTTGGCCCGGTTATTGGTATAGACGTCCCATAGTAGCCGTACATGTATATCATCATCATTGTCGTGATTACTGCTCTCGCCGTGT
>CAMHEP010000106.1 GCA_946184195.1 uncultured Bacteroidales bacterium
AACCGGGGTTTACGGCGTGAGAGGCCGTTGTCCTAGGCCACTAGACGATAGCACCAAGGCACTCTTTCTCAAAAGCAGGTGCAAAGGTACGGCTTTTTTTTCATATACGCAAATCTTTGACAAAAAAAATGAAAAAAAATAACAGAATTTGCAGATATCGCTTTTTTTTACTATCTTTGTGCGCTATATATATTATTAAGGAGTATGCAAACGAATTTAGGATTTGTCAGAGTGGCTTCTGCTGTACCCAAAATGAGGGTTGCGGATTGTGATTACAACGTCAGGGAAATCAAAAAACAGATTAACGAGGCTGTCAACGAGGGCGTTGAGATTATCTGTTTTCCCGAACTGACTCTTACCGGATATACTTGCGGGGACCTCTTCTTCTCGCAACAGTTGCAACAAAATGCGTTGAAAGCGCTGGAGGACATATGCCAGTTTACGCGTGGAAAGGCTATTATCGTCCTGGTCGGTGCACCGCTTAAGGTAGATAACAACCTCTTTAACTGTGCTTTCGTACTCACGGATGGAGAGATTAGAGGCGCAGTTCCTAAGATTAACTTGCCCAATACCGGGGAGTTCTATGAGAAACGCTGGTTTACTTCCGGTCGCGCTGTGCGCAATTCCCAGTGGGAACCGCGTATACCCACTATTGAACTTAACGGGCAGGATGTACCTTTTGGTATAGACCTGCTCTTCCTCACTAAGGACTACTGTTTCGGTATTGAGATATGCGAGGATTTATGGTCTCCGCTTCCGCCTTCTACGCAGCTGGCTATTCAGGGAGCCGAACTCATCTTCAATCTATCGTCCAGCAACTGTGTGGTTGGTAAACATGCCTTCCGCTATCAGATGTTGGCACAACAGTCGTCTCGTGTCCATTGCGGATATATCTATACCAGCTCCGGAGTAGGCGAGAGTACTACGGATGTAGTATTCTCCGGCTCGACGTATATTGCCGAGAACGGCGATGTGCTTGAGGTTGGAGAACGTTTCCTCCGTGATAGCAATCTCGTGATTACAGAGATTGATGTGGAGCGTCTGCGTACTGACCGTCAGCGTAATACAAATTTTACAAAGGACCAACATGGTCATTACCGCCGTATTAATGTGGCACCCATTGAGAGTGAGGCAGGCTATGCCGAACCTATCCACCGTCGTTTCTCCACAACTCCTTTCTTGCCGACTAAGAATATCGAAGACGCGTATTGCAGCGATGTCATGGAGATTCAGAAAAGTGGTCTTGCACGTCGTTGGCAGCATACCGGAGCCGAGACACTCGTTGTGGGTATCAGCGGTGGACTCGATTCAACTCTGGCGCTTCTCGTGGCAGCTGAGACGGCTGATTTGCTGGGCTATGACCGCAAGCGTGTGCTGGGTGTCACTATGCCGGGATTCGGTACCAGCAATCGCACCTACGATAACGCTATACGTCTCATGGAGGAACTCGGTATCAGTATACACGAGATTCCTATTCGTGAATCGGTCACACAGCACCTCAAGGATATTGACCATTCGCTCGATAACCACGATATCACCTATGAAAATGCTCAAGCTCGTATGCGTACACTTATTCTGATGGATATGGCGAATAAGTATAATGGATTGGTCGTCGGTACGGGGGATATGAGTGAATTGGCACTGGGATGGTGCACGTATAGTGGTGACCAAATGTCAATGTATGGTGTCAACGCCGGAGTGCCGAAAACACTGGTGCGCTATATGGTGCGCTATGCGGCAGAGAATATGTTTGGTGAAGAGGTTCGCCGTATACTCTTGGATATCGTCGATACACCCGTCTCGCCGGAGTTGCTGCCTACCGATGAAAACGGAAATATCGCCCAAATCACCGAGGACAAAGTCGGTCCTTATGAACTGCACGACTTCTTTCTCTACTATTTCTTGCGTTATGGCTTCACTCGCGAGAAAATCGATTATATGGCTCAGATTGCATTTGAGGAGACCTATTCACCCGAAATCATTCGCAAATGGCTGGATGTCTTCATGCGTCGATTCTTCATGCAGCAATATAAACGTTCCTGCATGCCTGATGGACCTAAGGTCGTTGGTGTCGGTCTATCGCCACGTGGTGATTGGCGTATGCCGTCCGATGCAGCTTTTATGTAATGGCTATTAACAAACCGATTGATTCAATGGTAAATTCTTATATTCCCAATACCTTCCGTATGCCGGTCAAGGCTCGTGTGATGGCGGAGTATAACTCTCTTAGCGAGTTGCGTGAGCTCCTTGCCGACCACCATGGTGAACCCATCCTTCCTGTCGGAGAAGGCTCTAATCTCCTTTTCACTCACGATTATGAGGGCGTGGTACTCATCTCTCGCATGGTGCGTGCTCGTGCTTTGGATGAAGATAAGGATTCTGTCCTTATTGAAGCGGAAGCAGGACTCAAGATGGATACGCTCATTGAGCAACTTTGCGACATGGGACTATGGGGCATGGAGAATCTTAGTCACATTCCCGGCACAGTGGGGGCTTCCGCGGTGCAGAATGTGGGGGCATATGGCGTGGAGGCAAAGGATGTCATTGTACGTGTCAACACATTATCCATTGCCGATGGAACCGAGCGTGTCTTCACGAACGAGGAATGTCAATTTGGTTATCGCGACAGTATTTTCAAGAATGAGTTGCACGGTCGGTATATCGTCACTTCCGTGGTCTTCCGTCTGCAAAAAGACGGTGAGCCGCGGCTCGACTATGGCAACCTGCGGACTGCTGTTCATGGAGTGCCTACACCATCTTCTATCCGCGAGGCGGTCATCGCTATCCGTCGGCAGAAACTGCCGGAGGTTACCGAGTTAGGTTCGGCCGGCTCGTTCTTCAAGAACCCGGTTATATCCTCTGAGCAGTTCCTCGCTTTGCAAATGCAATATCCCGATATTCCGCATTATGACGCGTTGGGCGGCATCAAAGTGCCTGCTGCATGGCTCATTGAACAATGTGGATGGAAGGGCAAATCGCTCGGGGGTGCTCGCTGTTACGAGAAACAGCCGCTTGTGCTGGTAAACGCAGGTAATGCTACTCCTGACGATATCGTCAATCTCGCGACTGCTATTTGTCGTGATGTCAAGACTAAGTTCAACATCACCATCTCACCTGAGGTAAATTATATCTGATATGGCTACATTTGTTATTGAAGGCGGTCACAAACTGCATGGTTCTATTACTCCGCAGGGTGCTAAGAATGAGGCACTTCAGGTGCTCTGTGCGGTTCTATTGACCCGCGAAACCATCGTCATTGATAATCTTCCGAATATCCTTGATGTCAACAATCTCATAGACTTGCTCGCCTCCATGGGCGTCACCGTGGAGAAACTATCTAAGGGTAAGTTCGCTTTTACGGCTGCGAATCTCGATACGGCATATCTCCGTAGTGCCGACTTCCTCAAGAAATGCAACAAACTGCGTGGTTCGGTCATGCTCATCGGTCCTCTGTTGGCTCGTTTGGGCGAAGTGACTTATGCTAAACCCGGTGGGGATAAGATTGGTCGACGTCGTCTTGACACGCATTTCCAGGGAATGGTCAATCTTGGTGCTACCTTTACCTACGATCAAGACCTGTTGGCATATCGCTTCACAGGTAAGACTCTTTCCGGTTCGTACATGTTGCTCGACGAAGCATCCGTTACCGGTACTGCCAATATCATCATGGCAGCCGTACTCGCTAAGGGTATAACCACTATCTACAACGCGGCGTGCGAACCGTATATCCAGCAACTCTGCCGTATGCTCAATGCCATGGGCGCTAAGATAGATGGAGTAGGGTCTAACCTCCTCACTATCGAAGGTGTGAAGGCTCTCCATGGTGCGCAGCATCGCCTCCTGCCGGATATGATTGAGGTCGGCTCTTTCATTGGCATGGCTGCCATTACGGGCTCGGAGTTGCGTATCAAGGATTGCAACCCTAAAATCCCCTTTGTACATCGTACATTGTCCCTTTGTACTTCCCCTTTGGGAATCATCCCTGATGCTTTCCGACGTCTCGGTATTCGTATCGATGAAGAGGGGGACGACCTTGTCATCCCTGCTCAGGAACATTACCAGATTGAGTCCTTCCTAGATGGCTCTATCCTCACTGTTGCGGATGCTCCATGGCCGGGACTTACTCCGGACCTGCTTTCGGTTCTTTTGGTTGTTGCAACGCAGGCGAAGGGCTCTGTTCTTATCCATCAAAAGATGTTCGAATCCCGTCTCTTCTTTGTGGATAAACTTATTGACATGGGAGCACAAATCATTCTCTGTGACCCGCACGCCAACTTAAGCGTAACAACATGACCTCGCCGGATATACGTGCCGGTATTGCTATGCTCATCGCTGCTATGTCTGCCGATGGCACCAGTCGTATTGACCATATCGACCAAATCGACCGTGGCTACGAAGACATCGAGTCCCGCCTCAATGCCATCGGTGCCTGCATCAAACGAGAAGAGTAATTGATATATATGCAAAAAATGCAACTGTACAATATGAACGAGCAACCCATTGGAAATAGAGGCGAGATAATTATCTATCGTGCAGAAGACAACACGGTTCAACTCGATGTGCGCATGGAGAACGAAACCGTGTGGCTGACGCAGAAGCAAATGGCTGATTTGTTTGGAGTAAAAAAAGCAGCTATTTCTAAACATGTATCAAACATCTTTAGTCAAGGAGAATTAAGCCCAGACGCAACAGTTTCCAAAATGGAAACAGTTCAAATTGAAGGAAAACGTACTATTGTACGTTATATGGATTATTACAATTTGGACATGATACTCTCTATAGGCTATCGTGTTAATTCCAAGCGTGCTATAGCCTTCCGCCAGTGGTCTACGAAGATACTCAAAGAATTTATTGTCAAGGGCTACGCTGTCAATGAAAAACTCCGCCGTGAGCAGTTGTCGGATTTGCGGCAGTTGGTTCAGAT